>DXIO01000073.1 GCA_019112875.1 Candidatus Aquabacterium excrementipullorum | reverse complement strand
GAGATGATGCACGCGGGCGCGGCCCGCTATGACATCGACCGTTTTGGCATGCTGTTCCGCCCCAGCCCGCGCCAGTCCGATCTGATGATCGTGGCCGGCACGCTGTGCAACAAGATGGCACCCGCCCTGCGCAAGGTCTATGACCAGATGGCCGAGCCCCGTTGGGTGCTGTCCATGGGCTCGTGCGCCAACGGCGGCGGCTACTACCACTACAGCTATTCGGTCGTGCGTGGCTGCGACCGCATCGTCCCGGTCGATGTGTATGTGCCGGGCTGTCCGCCCACGGCCGAAGCGCTGCTCTACGGCATCTTGCAGCTGCAAGCCAAGGTCCGGCGAGAAAACACCATCGCCCGATAAGCCCGCTCAAGCCCGCAACGCCCGTTCAAGCCCTAAGTCCCCACCATGAGCCTGAAACTCGACACCCTGGAAGCCGCGCTGCACAGCGTGCTGGGCGACGCCGTGGCGCGCCTCGAGCGCGTGCGCGGCGAACTGACCCTCACGGTCAAGGCCGCTGATTACCTGCAAGTGGCCACCACGCTGCGCGACCACGCCCAACTGCGCTTCGAGCTCCTGATCGACCTGTGCGGCATGGACTACTCGGCCTACAAGGATGGCGCCGAATCGCAGTTCATCGATGGCCCGCGCTATGCCGCCGTGCTGCACCTGCTGTCGGTCGAGAAGAACTGGCGCCTGCGCGTGCGCGTGTTCGCCCCCGACGACGAACTGCCCATCGTGGCCTCGGTCAACCCGGTCTGGAACTCTGCCAACTGGTTCGAGCGCGAAGCCTTCGACCTGTACGGCATCGTGTTCGAAGGCCACGAAGACCTGCGCCGCATCCTGACGGACTACGGCTTCATCGGCCACCCCTTCCGCAAGGACTTCCCGGTCTCGGGCCACGTCGAGATGCGCTACGACGCAGAGCAGAAGCGCGTGATCTACCAGCCCGTCACCATCGAGCCGCGCGAGATCACCCCGCGCATCATCCGTGAAGACAACTACGGCGGGCTCAAGTAATCATGGCTGACATCAAGAACTACACCCTGAACTTCGGTCCGCAGCACCCGGCCGCGCACGGCGTGCTGCGCCTGGTGCTCGAGCTGGACGGCGAAGTCATCCAGCGCGCCGACCCGCACATCGGCCTGCTGCACCGTGCCACCGAGAAGCTGGCCGAATCGAAGACCTTCATCCAGTCGCTGCCCTACATGGACCGCCTGGACTACGTCTCGATGATGTCCAACGAACACGCCTACTGCCTGGCCATCGAGAAGCTGCTGGGCATCGACGTGCCCCTGCGCGCGCAGTACATCCGCGTGATGTTCTCCGAGATCACCCGCATCCTGAACCACCTGATGTGGCTGGGCGCGCACGGTCTGGACTGCGGCGCGATGAACATCTTCATCTACTGTTTCCGCGAGCGCGAAGACCTGTTCGACCTGTACGAAGCCGTGTCGGGCGCGCGCATGCACGCCGCCTACTTCCGTCCGGGCGGTGTCTACCGCGACCTGCCGGACACGATGCCGCAGTACAAGGTCAACAAGATCAAGAACCAGCGCGCCATCAACGATCTGAACAAGAACCGTCAAGGCACGCTGCTGGATTTCGTCGACGACTTCACCCAGCGCTTCCCCAAGCTGGTCGATGAGTACGAAACCCTGCTGACCGACAACCGCATCTGGAAGCAGCGTACCGTCGGCATCGGCGTGATGACGCCCGAGCGCGCCATGAACATGGGCCTGACCGGCGCCATGCTGCGTGGCTCCGGCATCGCGTGGGACCTGCGCAAGACGCAGCCCTACGAGGTCTACGACCGCCTGGATTTCGACATCCCCATCGGCAAGAACGGCGACTGCTACGACCGTTACCTGGTGCGCGTCGAAGAGCTGCGCCAGTCCAACCGCATCATCAAGCAGTGCGTGGACTGGCTCAAGGCCAATCCGGGCCCGGTCATCACCGACAACCACAAGGTCGCACCGCCGTCGCGCGTCGAGATGAAGTCGTCGATGGAACAGCTGATCCACCATTTCAAGCTGTTCACCGAGGGCTTTCACGTGCCCGAAGGCGAGGCCTACGCCGCCGTCGAACACCCCAAGGGCGAGTTCGGCATCTACCTGGTCAGCGACGGGGCCAACAAGCCCTACCGCCTCAAGATCCGCGCCCCCGGTTTCGCGCACTTGGCCGCCCTCGACGAAATGTCGCGCGGCCACATGCTGGCAGACGCCGTGGCCATCATCGGCACGATGGACATCGTGTTCGGAGAGATCGATCGATAGTCAACCCTGGCATCAACCAGCGAGACAGACTCCCCTATGTTGAGCGAACAAACCAAAGCGCGTTTCGACCGCGAAATCGCCAAGTACCCGGCTGACCAACGCCAGTCCGCCGTGATGGCGTGCCTGACGATCATCCAGGAAGAGCGCGGCTGGGTGTCACCCGAAAGCGAGCAGGAGATCGCCGATCACATCGGCATGCCCGCCATCGCCGTGCACGAGGTGACGACCTTCTACAACATGTACAACCAGCAGCCGGTGGGCCGCTTCAAGGTCAACGTCTGCACGAACCTGCCGTGCCAGTTGCGTGACGGCGCCAAGGCGCTGGAGCACCTGTGCCACAAGCTGGGCATCGAGGCGGGCGGCACCACGGCCGACGGCCTGTTCACCGTGCAGCACGGCGAGTGCATGGGCGCCTGCGCCGACGCCCCCGTGATGCTGGTCAACGACCTGCAGATGGTGAGCTTCATGAGCGAGGAGCGGATCGACGATCTGGTCGACACGCTCAAGTCGCAGGCCCGTTGAACGACCAGGCCAAGGACACACCGACATGCTTGACCTCTCGAAATTCCAGTCGACCGGCAAGGAAACCGTTTTCCACGGTCGCCACATCAAACCCCAGATCTATGCCGACCTGAACGGCAGCAACTGGGGCCTGCAGGATTACCAGGCGCGCGGCGGCTACCAGGCCCTGCGCAAGATCCTGGGCCTGGACGGCGGCGAGGGCATGACGCCCGAGCAGGTGATCGCCGACGTGAAGCTCTCGGCCCTGCGCGGCCGTGGCGGCGCAGGCTTCCCCACGGGTCTGAAGTGGAGCTTCATGCCCCGCGCCTTCCCGGGCCAGAAGTACCTGGTGTGCAACTCCGACGAAGGCGAGCCGGGCACGTGCAAGGACCGCGAGATCCTGATGTACAACCCGCACATCGTGATCGAAGGCATGGCCATCGCCGCGTACGCGATGGGCATCAGCGTGGGCTACAACTACATCCACGGCGAGATCTTCGAGGTGTACAAGCGCTTCGAGGCCGCCCTGGAAGAGGCCCGTGCCGCGGGTTTCCTGGGCGACAACATCCAGGGCAGCAACTTCAGCTTCCAGCTGCACGCGCACCATGGTTTCGGCGCCTACATCTGCGGTGAAGAAACCGCGCTGCTGGAATCGCTCGAAGGCAAGAAGGGCCAGCCCCGCTTCAAACCGCCGTTCCCGGCCAGCTTCGGCCTGTACGGCAAGCCCACCACCATCAACAACACCGAGACCTTTGCCGCGGTGCCCTGGATCATCCGCAACGGCGGCCAGGCCTTCCTCGACACGGGCAAGCCCAACAACGGTGGCACCAAGCTGTACTCGGTGAGCGGTGACGTGGAGCGCCCCGGCAACTACGAGATCCCCATGGGCACGCCGTTCTCGGTGCTGCTGGACCTGTGCGGTGGCGTGCGTGGCGGCAAGAAGCTCAAGGCCGTGATCCCTGGTGGGTCGTCGTCGCCCGTGCTGCCGGCCGACATCATGATGGACTGCACGATGGACTATGACTCCATCGCCAAGGCCGGCTCCATGCTGGGCTCGGGCGCGCTGATCGTGATGGACGAGACCCGCTGCATGGTCAAGAGCCTGCAGCGCCTGTCGTACTTCTACATGCACGAAAGCTGCGGCCAGTGCACGCCGTGCCGCGAAGGCACGGGCTGGCTGTGGCGCATGGTCGACCGCATCGAGACGGGCCATGGCCGCGTCGAGGACATCGACCTGCTGAACTCCGTGGCCGACAACATCCAGGGGCGCACCATCTGCGCCCTGGGCGATGCCGCCGCCATGCCGGTGCGCGCATTCATCAAGCACTACCGCGATGAATTCCTGCACCACATCGAACACAAGACCTGCACGGTCCCGACCTACCTCTGAGGCGGAAACACCCATGGTTGAAATCGAACTCGACGGACAGAAGGTCCAGTGCAAGGAAGGCAGCATGGTGATGCATGCCGCCGAACAGGCCGGCACCTACATCCCGCACTTCTGCTATCACAAGAAACTCTCGATCGCCGCCAACTGCCGCATGTGCCTGGTGGATGTCGAGAAGGCTCCGAAGCCCATGCCCGCCTGCGCCACGCCCGTGACGCAAGGCATGATCGTGCGCACCAAGAGCGACAAAGCCATCAAGGCCCAACAGGGCGTGATGGAGTTTCTGCTGATCAATCACCCGCTGGATTGCCCGATCTGCGACCAGGGCGGTGAGTGCCAGCTGCAGGATCTGGCCGTGGGCTACGGTGGTTCCAGCTCGCGCTACCAGGAAGAAAAGCGCGTGGTGTTCCGCAAGGATGTGGGCCCGCTGATCTCGATGGAAGAGATGAGCCGCTGCATCCAGTGCACCCGCTGCGTGCGCTTCGGTCAGGAGATCGCCGGCCAGATGGAGCTCGGCATGATCCACCGTGGTGAGCATTCCGAGATCACCACGTTCGTCGGCAACACGGTGAACTCCGAGCTGTCGGGCAACATGATCGACATCTGCCCCGTCGGCGCACTGACCAGCAAGCCCTTCCGCTACAGCGCCCGCACGTGGGAGCTGTCGCGCCGCAAGAGCGTCAGCCCGCACGACAGCACTGGTGCCAACCTGGTCGTCCAGGTCAAGAACCACAAGGTCCTGCGCGTCGTGCCCTTCGAGAACGAAGAGGTCAACGAGTGCTGGATCGCCGACCGCGACCGCTTCAGCTACGAAGCCGTCAACAGCGAAGACCGCCTGACCAAGCCCATGCTCAAGCAGGGCGGCCAGTGGCGCGAGGTCGACTGGACCACCGCGCTCGAGTATGTGGCCAATGGCCTGAAGGGCGTGAAGAACGACCACGGTGCCGCCGCCATCGGCGCACTGGCCACCGAGCACAGCACCGTTGAAGAGCTGTACCTGCTGGGCCAGCTGGTGCGTGGCCTGGGCAGCGAGAACATCGACACCCGCCTGCGCAACGCCGAGTTCACGCAAGGGCAGGGCGCCCGCTGGCTGGGCCTGCCCATCGCGGCCCTGTCCACGCTGGACGCCGCCCTGGTGGTCGGCTCCTTCCTGCGCAAGGACCACCCGCTGTTCGCCTCGCGCCTGCGCCAGGCCGCCCGCAAGGGTGCCGCCATCAGCGCGATCGGCGCGACGACCGACGACTGGCTGATCCCGCTGGCACAACGCGTCACCGTGGCACCGAGCGCCTGGGCCCAGGCCCTGGCCGACGTGGCCGTGGCGGTGGGCGAGGCCAAGGGCGTCGCCGCCCCGGCCCAAGGCAATGCCACGCAAGCCGCACAGGCCATCGCGCAATCACTGATCGACGGCACGAGCAAGGCCGTGCTGCTGGGCAACGCCGCCGCGCAACACCCCAACGCCTCAGGTATCCAGGCGCTGGCGCAGTGGATCGCCGAGCAGACTGGTGCCACCCTGGGCTTCCTGGGTGAGTCGGCCAACACGGTCGGCGCGCAACTGGTGGGCGCACAGCCTGGCCAGGGCGGCCTGAACGCCGGCCAGATGCTGAACAGCCAGGCCCTGAAGGCCGTGCTGCTGCTCAATGTCGAGCCCGCGTTCGACACCGCCAACCCTGCGGCCACCCGCGCCGCCATCAATGGCGCGCAGATGGTCGTGTCGCTGTCGCCGTTCAAGAACGCCGCCAACGACCTGGCCGATGTGCTGCTGCCCATCGCCCCGTTCACCGAAACCTCGGGCACCTTCGTCAATGCCGAAGGCCGCGTGCAGAGCTTCCACGGCGTGACCAAGCCCCAGGGCGATGCCCGTCCGGGCTGGAAGGTGCTGCGCGTGCTGGGCACGATGCTGGGCCTGCCGGGCTTCAACGCCGACACGTCGGAGCAGGTCAAGGGTCAGGCCCTGGGCGATCTGTCCACGATCCCCTCACGCCTGTCCAACCAGACCAGCGCTGCGCCCACGGTGAACGCCTCCACGGGCGGCCTGGAGCGCATCGCCGAACTGCCCATCTACAGCGCCGACGCGCTGGTGCGCCGCTCGCCCGCGCTGCAAGCCACGGCCGATGCTGCGGCCCCAGTGGCCAGCCTGCCGCAGGCCCTGTGGGCCGAGCTGGGCCTGGCCGAAGGTGCGCAAGGCGCCCAGGTCAAGGTCTCGCAGGATGGCGGCTCTGCCGTGCTGAACGCCGTGCTCGACGCCAGCCTGCCCGCCAACGTGGTGCGCGTGCCGACGGGTCATCCGCTGACCGCCTCGCTGGGCGCCTCGTTCGGCACCGTGCGTGTCGACAAAGCCTGAAGCAGGGGGATAGAACACCATGATTGACACCCTCTACAACGCCGGCGCCGCCAACCTGGGGGCCTTGTGGCCCCTGGTCTGGTCGCTGATCAAGATCGTGGCGCTGCTGCTGCCCCTGCTGGGTTGCGTGGCCTACCTGACCCTGTGGGAGCGCAAGGCCATCGGCTGGTCGCAGATCCGCCCCGGTCCCAACCGCACCGGCCCTGCCGGCCTGCTGCAGCCTATCGCCGACGCCGTCAAGCTGATCTTCAAGGAGATCATCGTGCCCACGGCCTCGCACAAGGGCCTGTTCTTCCTGGGGCCGATCATGACGATCATGCCGGCCCTGGCCGCCTGGGCCGTGATCCCCATGGGCCCGGATGCCGCGCTGGCCAACGTCAACGCCGGCCTGCTGTTCCTGATGGCCATCACCTCGCTGGAAGTCTATGGCGTGATCATCGCCGGCTGGGCCTCCAACTCGAAGTACGCCTTCCTCGGCGCGCTGCGCGCCTCGGCCCAGATGGTGTCCTACGAAATCGCCATGGGCTTCTGCTTCGTGGTGGTGCTGATGACGGTCGGCTCGCTGAACATGACCGACATCGTGGTCAGCCAGAACACCGGCACCTTCGCCAGCATGGGCGTGAACTTCCTGTCGTGGAACTGGCTGCCGCTGCTGCCGATCGCCGTGGTGTACTTCATCTCGGGCCTCGCTGAAACCAACCGCCACCCCTTCGACGTGGTTGAAGGCGAATCGGAAATCGTGGCCGGCCACATGGTCGAGTATTCGGGCATGGCCTTCGCCATGTTCTTCCTGGCCGAGTACGCCAACATGATCCTGGTGTCGGCCCTGGCCGTGCTGATGTTCCTGGGTGGCTGGGCTGCGCCCATCTCCTTCAGCGCCATCGGTCTGCAGACGCCGGGCTGGATCGACAGCTCGATCTGGTTCTGGAACTGGGTGTGGCTGTTCGGCAAGACCTTTGTGGTCGTGACCCTGTTCCTGTGGGTGCGCGCCTCGTTCCCCCGCTTCCGTTATGACCAGATCATGCGTCTGGGTTGGAAGATCTTCATCCCCGTCACCTTGGTGTGGCTGGTGGTCGTGGGCCTGTGGATCCAGTCGCCCTGGAACATCTGGAAATAAGGAAGGGACTCACCATGACGACTGCACTGGCGTCCTTCAAGGATTTCTTCTCGAGCTTCCTGCTGATCGACTTCCTCAAGGGGTTCGGCGTGACGGGCAAGCACTTTCTGTCCAAGAACATCACCATCCAGTTCCCGGACGAAAAGACCCCGATGTCGCCGCGCTTCCGTGGCCTGCACGCCCTGCGCCGTTATGACAACGGCGAAGAGCGCTGCATCGCCTGCAAGCTGTGCGAGGCGGTCTGCCCGGCCATGGCCATCACGATCGAATCCGACGTGCGTG
>DXIO01000072.1 GCA_019112875.1 Candidatus Aquabacterium excrementipullorum | reverse complement strand
CCTCAGTTCTACTTCCGTACGACGGACGTGACCGGTTCCATCGAGCTGCCCGCCGACAAGGAAATGGTCATGCCTGGCGACAACGTGTCGATCACCGTCAAGCTGATCGCCCCGATCGCCATGGAAGAAGGCCTGCGCTTCGCCATCCGTGAAGGCGGTCGTACCGTCGGCGCCGGCGTCGTGGCCAAGATCCTCGACTGATAACAACTTCATTCGTTCATTGTTCAGATTGGCCACAGGGGTATAGCTCAATTGGCAGAGCGTCGGTCTCCAAAACCGAAGGTTGGGGGTTCGATTCCCTCTGCCCCTGCCACCCTCTGAACACCGTTCGAAAAACACAGCTGGTCCACAGCAGCCCGCAGGCCCTTCACAGGTCCGCGGGCTTTGCTGCCTCAAGTCAAGTCATCGCATGAGTACCACCGCGCAAGTCGAAACCGTCTCCACTGCCGCAGACAAAGCCAAGCTGGCCGCTGCCGGCCTGCTGGTGGTCGGGGCCGTGGCGGCCTTCTACCTGCTGGGTCAGCAAGACCTGTGGCTGCGCATCGTCGCGCTGCTGGTGCTGGTGATCGCGGGCATCGCGGTGTTCTTCACCTCCGCCCCCGGCAAGGAACTCATCGCCTTCGGCCAGGATTCGGTCAAGGAACTGCGCAAGGTTGTCTGGCCTACCGGCTCCGAAGCCCGCCAGATGACGATGTACGTCTTCGCCTTCGTCGTGGTGATGGCCCTGTTCCTGTGGGCGACCGACAAGACCCTGGAGTGGCTGCTGTACAGCGTGATCCTCGGCTGGAAGCACTGACCCCTCCGATCCTCCAACTAGGTTGACACACCCATGAGCGACGTTCAAGCCAGCCCCGCCTCCAACGCTGCCCCGCTGCGCTGGTACGTGGTCCATGCCTATTCGGGCATGGAAAAGGCCGTCGAGCGCAACCTGCGCGAGCGCATCGACCGCGCCGGCATGCAGGCGCAGTTCGGCCGCATCCTGGTGCCCACCGAAGAAGTCGTCGAAGTCAAGAACGGCAAGAAGTCCGTCACCGAGCGCCGTTTCTTCCCCGGCTACGTGCTGGTCGAGATGGTCATGAGCGACGACTCCTGGCATCTGGTCAAGAACACGTCCAAGGTCACCGGCTTCGTCGGTGGCGCGAAGAACCGCCCGGTGCCCATCTCGGAAGACGAGGTCATGAAGATCGTCAACCAGATGCAGGAAGGCATCGAGAAGCCGCGCCCCAAGGTCGAGTGGGAGAACGGCGAGGTCGTCCGCGTCAAGGAAGGCCCGTTCACCGACTTCAACGGTTCGATCGAAGACGTCAACTACGAAAAGTCCAAGCTGCGCGTGTCGGTCACGATCTTCGGTCGTGCCACCCCCGTCGAGCTGGATTTCCACCAGGTCGAGAAAATCTGACGACCGCAGGTCGTCAGATTTCGCCGAGGCCCGAAGGGCCGCAGGCAAAATCTGGCGGCACCGAACAAGGCCCCGGAGGATGGGGCCGGCCGATGGCGGCGCAAGCCGCCTGATGCCGATCACCTCCCGTGCCAGGCGCGAACGAGACCGCGTCAAGAGGAGCCAGGCGTTCATCCCGAACAGGCCTGGCGTTTGACTCAACCGACCTGACGTGGCCGTCGGGCGGTTCTAGGAGAAAGTTATGGCCAAGAAGATTATCGGCTTCATCAAGCTGCAAATCCCGGCAGGCAAGGCAAACCCTTCGCCTCCGATCGGTCCGGCGCTGGGTCAGCGCGGTCTGAACATCATGGAGTTCTGCAAGGCGTTCAACGCCCAGACCCAAGGCCTCGAGCCCGGTCTGGTGCTGCCGGTGGTAATCACCGCGTTCGCCGACAAGTCCTTCACCTTCATCCTCAAGACCCCGCCCGCGACGGTCCTGATCAAGAAGGCCGCCAAGCTGGACAAGGGCTCCGCCCGTCCGCACACCGACAAGGTTGGCAAGCTGACCCGCGCCCAGATCGAAGAGATCGCCAAGACCAAGCAGAAGGACCTCACCGCTGCTGACCTGGACGCCGCTGTGCGCACCATCGCTGGTTCTGCCCGCTCGATGGGCGTGATTGTGGAAGGAGTCTGATCATGGCAAAGCTCACCAAGCGTCAACAAGCGCTGCAAGGCAAGGTCGATTCGACCAAGCTGTACGCCATCGACGAAGCCCTGACCCTGATCAAGGACGCCGCCAACGCCAAGTTCGATGAGTCCATCGACGTGGCCGTGCAGCTGGGCGTGGACGCCAAGAAGTCGGACCAGGTCGTTCGCGGCGCCGTCGTGCTGCCCAACGGCACCGGCAAGACCAAGCGCGTCGCCGTGTTCACGCAAGGCGCCAAGGCTGAAGAAGCCAAGGCCGCCGGCGCTGACGTGGTCGGCATGGAAGACCTGGCCGAACAGGTCAAGGCTGGCAACATCAACTTCGACGTGGTGATCGCCTCGCCGGACGCGATGCGCATCGTCGGTACCCTGGGCCAGATCCTGGGTCCCCGTGGCCTGATGCCCAACCCCAAGGTCGGTACCGTCACCCCCGACGTGGTGACGGCCGTGAAGAACGCCAAGGCTGGTCAGGTGCAGTTCCGTATCGACAAGGCCGGTATCGTGCACGGCACGATCGGTCGTCGTTCGTTCGACAGCGACAAGCTCAAGGGCAACCTGGCCGCGCTGCTGGATGCGCTGACCAAGGCCAAGCCTGCTTCGTCCAAGGGCGTCTACCTGCGCAAGGTGGCCGTGTCCTCGACGATGGGTCTGGGCGTTCGCGTCGACATCGGCTCGATCAACAACCCCGCCGCCTGATTTCAGGCCGGGCAGGTTGTGAACCTCCCATGACCGGCGGCCGCGCAAGCGGCCTGTCGGTCCGGGTCCCGCGCGAGTCTGGCGCGACGGCCTGAAACGAATTGGTGGGCCGTGGTCCCTTCGCTTCGACAGAAGCAACGGGCTGCGGGCTATCAAAGACCGTAGGCGTTCGGCACCGTGCTTGTTCAGGCGGTGACGGGCTTAAACCGGGCGTCAAAACCCCAGCCTACGCAGATGGCGAACCCGCTGTTGAAGGATCCGCTGCCTGGTCATCCCTTGTGGATGGCGGGTGGTTCTTCCCGAGGCAGAAGGTCGCTGAATCCGGGTGTGCCTGGCAGGCCCGCCGCCCTGTGGTGGTGTGCTTAAAGGGCACGTTTTAAGGAGTAGACCTTGAGTCTCAATCGCAACGAGAAAGAAGCCGTCATCGCTGAAGTGGCTGCCCAGGCGGGCAAGGCACAGACGCTGGCACTGGCTGAATACCGCGGACTCACGGTGGCCCAACTCGACCAGCTGCGCAAGAACGCGCGCGCGCAAGGTGTGTATCTTCACGTGCTGAAGAACACGCTGGCCCGCCGCGCCGTGACCGGCACGCCGTTCGAAGTGGCTACCGAGAGCATGAGCGGTCCGCTGATCTACGGTTTTTCCGAAGACGCAGTGGCCGCCGCCAAGGTGATCGCCGACTTCGCCAAGTCCAACGACAAGCTGGTCCTGAAGGCCGGTGCGTACAACGGCAAGGCCCTGGATGCCAACGGCATCAAGGCCCTGGCGTCCGTGCCGTCCAAGGAAGTGCTGCTGGCCCAGATCGCCGCCCTGCTGCAGGCACCGGTCTCTGGTCTGGCCCGCGCCGTGGCCGCCGTGGCCGCCAAGCGTGGCGAAGGCGCTCCGGCTGCTGCTGAAGAAGCTGCACCGGCCGCCTGATCGATCACCGATCCGCATTCAAATTTTTTACCGATTTAGGAAGAAACCATCATGGCATTCGACAAAGACGCATTCCTGACCTCCCTCGACAGCATGTCCGTTCTGGAACTGAACGAGCTGGTCAAGGCCATCGAAGAGAAGTTCGGCGTGTCCGCCGCTGCTGTCGCCGCTCCCGCTGGCGGTGGCGCTGCTGGCGGTGGTGCTGCCGCTGCTGAAGAGAAGACCGAGTTCAACGTTGTCCTGACCGGCGCTGGCGCCAACAAGGTCGGCGTCATCAAGGCCGTGCGTGAAATCACCGGCCTGGGTCTGAAGGAAGCCAAGGACCTGGTCGACGGCGCTCCGAAGAACGTCAAGGAAGGCGTGGCCAAGGCCGACGCTGAAGCCGCCGTCAAGAAGCTGGTCGAAGCCGGCGCGACTGCTGAGCTGAAGTAATCCAAGCGCGGCGCAAGCCGCGTGACGATGAGAGGCGCTGCCCCCGGGCAGTGCACTCCGAGAGGGCTGCCCCACGGGGCGGCCTTTGGCGTCTGAGGGATTAAATCCTCGAGAGCAGCCGAAAAGCCATCCGGTAGTACACTGGAAGGCTTTTCGAGTGTTCTCTGAACCGACTGCGGAGAACCGGTTTGGTCGAGCCCCTGCGCATCCACACGTGCATGGGTTGTCTGCCTAGCGGTTGGTAGTGGCCAACCACCAAGCCTCAGACATCCCCGTCTGAATGGCCAGTCGCCGAACAACGCCCCTGTCTTGGCCTGACGGTGGTGATATTCGAACCGAAACCCGTAGGTTTCGCAACGGAGAGTTTATGGCGCAAACAAACCCCTACAGCTACACCGAGCGCAAGCGTATTCGCAAGAGCTTCGGCAAGCGCGGCAGCGTGCTCAAGGTTCCTTATCTGCTGACCATGCAGAAGGAAGCCTACGTCGCCTTCCTTCAGAAGGACGTCGCACCTCAGAAACGCAAACCCGAAGGCCTGCAGGCCGCATTCCTGTCCGCGTTCCCCATTGTTTCGCACAATGGTTTCGTGGAGATGAAGTTCATCGAGTACAACATCGCCCGTCCGGCGTTCGATGAGCGCGAGTGTCAGCAACGGGGCCTCACCTTTGCCGCCGCCGTGCGCGCGAAGCTGCAGATGATCATCTACGACCGTGAAACGTCCACGGCCCAGTCCAAGGTGGTCAAGGAGATCAAGGAACAAGAGGTCTACATGGGCGAAGTGCCCCTGATGACCGACTATGGCTCCTTCATCATCAACGGTACCGAGCGCGTCATCGTGTCGCAGCTGCACCGTTCGCCTGGCGTGTTTTTCGAACACGACAAGGGCAAGACCCACTCGTCCGGCAAGCTGCTGTTCAGCGCCCGGATCATTCCTTACCGTGGCTCCTGGCTCGATTTCGAGTTCGACCCGAAGGACCTGCTGTACTTCCGCGTGGACCGCCGCCGCAAGATGCCGGTGACGACCCTGCTGAAGGCCATCGGCATGAACCCCGAGCAGATCCTGGCCACGTTCTTCGACAACGACCAGTTCAAGCTGATGGATTCGGGCGCCCAGATGGCGTACGTGTCCGAGCGCCTGAAGGGCGAAGTCGCCCGCTTCGACATCACCGACAAGTCGGGCAATGTCGTGGTCGAGAAGGACAAGCGCATCACCGCGCGCCACACCCGCCAGATCGAGCAATCGGGCACCACGCACATCAGCGTGCCCGAAGACTTCCTTCTGGGCCGCGTGCTGGCCAAGAACCAGATCGACCCGGACACCGGCGAGATCATCGCCAAGGCCAACGAAGAGCTGACCGAGTCGCTGCTCAAGAAGCTGCGCGCCGCCGGCATCCTGGACATCGAGTGCATCTTCACGAACGAGCTCGACGAAGGCGCCTACATCTCGCAGACGCTGGCCACCGACGAAACCGCCGATGAGCTGGCCGCCCGCGTCGCCATCTACCGCATGATGCGCCCCGGCGAGCCGCCCACGGAAGACGCCGTGCAGGCCCTGTTCCAGCGCCTGTTCTACAGCGAAGACACGTACGACCTGTCGCGCGTGGGCCGCATGAAGTTCAACGCCCGCGTGGGCCGCGACGAAGGCACCGGCCCGATGACCCTGATCAACGACGACATCCTGTCGGTCGTGAAGATCCTGGTCGAGCTGCGCAATGGCCGTGGCGAAGTCGACGACATCGATCACCTGGGCAACCGCCGCGTGCGTTGCGTGGGCGAACTGGCCGAAAACCAGTACCGCTCGGGCCTGGCACGCATCGAGAAGGCCGTGAAGGAGCGTCTGGGCCAGGCCGAGACCGAAGCCCTGATGCCGCACGACCTGATCAACTCCAAGCCGATCTCCGCGGCGCTGAAGGAGTTCTTCGGTGCGTCGCAGCTGTCGCAGTTCATGGACCAGACCAACCCCCTGTCCGAGATCACGCACAAGCGTCGCGTCTCGGCCCTGGGCCCGGGCGGTCTGACCCGCGAACGCGCTGGCTTCGAAGTGCGCGACGTGCACCCGACCCACTACGGCCGCGTGTGCCCGATCGAAACGCCTGAAGGCCCGAACATCGGTCTGATCAACTCGCTGGCCCTGTACGCCCAGCTGAACGAGTACGGCTTCATCGAGACGCCCTACCGTCGCGTGGTCGATGGCAAGACGACCGAGCAGATCGACTACCTGTCGGCCATCGAAGAGAGCAAGTACGTCATCGCCCAGGCCAACGCCGGCCTGGACGCCGAAGGCCGCCTGATCGACGAGCTGGTGTCGGCCCGTGAGAACGGTGAATCCGTGCTGCTGTCGCCCGAGCGCGTGCAGTACATGGACGTGTCGCCCTCGCAGATCGTGTCGGTCGCTGCCTCGCTCGTGCCCTTCCTGGAGCACGACGATGCGAACCGCGCGTTGATGGGCGCCAACATGCAACGTCAGGCCGTGCCGGTGCTGCGTCCCGAGAAGGCCATGGTCGGTACCGGTGTCGAGCGCGTGGCCGCGGTCGACTCGGGCACCGTGGTGACCTCCAAGCGTGGCGGCATCGTGGACTACGTCGACACCAACCGCGTCGTGATCCGTGTCAATGACGCGGAAACGGTCGCCGGCGAAGTGGGCGTGGACATCTACAACCTGATCAAGTACCAGCGTTCCAACCAGAACACCAACATCCACCAGCGCGCCATCGTGCGCCGTGGTGACAAGGTGGCGGCTGGCGACGTGATCGCCGACGGCGCATCGACGGACCTGGGCGAACTGGCCCTGGGCCAGAACATGCTCGTGGCCTTCATGCCCTGGAACGGCTACAACTTCGAAGACTCGATCCTGATCTCCGAACGCGTGGTGGCCGAAGACCGCTACACCTCGATCCACATCGAGGAACTGGTGGTGATGGCCCGCGACACGAAGCTGGGTTCCGAAGAAATCACCCGCGACATCCCGAACCTGTCCGAGAACCAGCTCGCCCGTCTGGACGAGTCCGGCATCGTGTACATCGGTGCGGAAGTCGGCCCTGGCGACGTGCTGGTCGGCAAGGTCACGCCCAAGGGCGAGACCACCCTCACGCCTGAAGAGAAGCTGCTGCGCGCCATCTTCGGCGAGAAGGCGTCCGACGTGAAGGACACCTCGCTGCGCGTGGACCAAGGCACCTCGGGCACCGTGATCGACGTGCAGGTCTTCACCCGTGAAGGCATCCAGCGTGACAAGCGCGCCCAGCAGATCATCGACGATGAACTCAAGCGCTTCCGCCTGGACCTGAACGACCAGCTGCGCATCGTGGAGGCCGACGCCTTCGACCGTATCCGCAAGCTGCTGAACGGCAAGATCGCCAATGGCGGTCCGAACAAGCTGGCCAAGGGCACCGCGATCGACGATGCCTACCTGGACAGCGTCGAGAAGTTCCACTGGTTCGACATCCGCCCGGCGGAAGACGACCTGGCCAACCAGCTCGAGTCCATCAAGAACTCGCTGGAGCAGACGCGCCACGCCTTCGACCTGCACTTCGAAGAAAAGCGCAAGAAGCTCACGCAAGGCGACGAGCTGCCCGCTGGCGTGCTGAAGATGGTCAAGGTCCACCTGGCCGTCAAGCGTCGCCTGCAGCCTGGCGACAAGATGGCCGGCCGTCACGGCAACAAGGGCGTGGTGTCCAAGATCGTTCCGGTCGAGGACATGCCCTACATGGCCGACGGCACGCCGTGCGACATCGTGCTGAACCCGCTGGGCGTGCCCTCGCGGATGAACGTGGGCCAGGTGCTCGAGGTTCACCTGGGCTGGGCCGGCAAGGGCATTGGCCAGCGCATCGGCAACATGCTACAGGCGGAAGCCGGCGCGGCCGAATTGCGCAAGTTCATGGACGAGCTGTTCAACAAGTCCGGCGGCAAGAAGGAAGATCTCTCGCAGCTGACCGACGTTGAAGTGGTCGAGATGGCCGGCGAGCTCTCCAAGGGCGTCACTTTCGCCACCCCGGTGTTCGACGGTGCCAAGGAAGACGAGATCCGCGCGATGCTGCAGTTGGCCTACCCGGCCGACATCGCCAAGGCCAAGGGCCTGACGCCGACCCGCACGCAGGCCATCCTGCACGACGGTCGCACCGGCGAAGCCTTCGAGCGTCCCGTCACCGTGGGCTACATGCACGTGCTGAAGCTGCACCACCTGGTGGACGACAAGATGCACGCCCGTTCGACCGGCCCGTACTCCCTGGTCACGCAGCAGCCGCTGGGTGGTAAGGCGCAGTTCGGTGGTCAGCGCTTCGGTGAAATGGAAGTGTGGGCCCTGGAAGCGTACGGCGCCTCCTATGTGCTGCAGGAAATGCTCACGGTCAAGTCCGATGACGTCAACGGCCGCACCAAGGTGTACGAGAACATCGTCAAGGGTGAGCACGCCATCGAGGCGGGCATGCCCGAGTCGTTCAACGTGCTGGTCAAGGAAATTCGCTCGCTCGGTATCGACATCGAGCTCGAGCGCAACTGATTAGGAATAGGAGAGCCCCATGAAAGGTTTGCTGGACCTGTTCAAGCAATTCACGCCCGATGAGCATTTCGATGCGATCAAGATCGGGCTGGCCTCGCCCGAGAAGATCCGCTCGTGGTCTTTCGGTGAGGTGAAGAAGCCTGAGACCATCAACTACCGCACGTTCAAGCCCGAGCGTGACGGCCTGTTCTGCGCCAAGATCTTCGGCCCGATCAAGGACTACGAGTGCCTGTGCGGCAAGTACAAGCGCCTGAAGCACCGCGGCGTGATCTGCGAGAAGTGCGGCGTCGAAGTGACCCAGACCAAGGTTCGTCGTGACCGCATGGGCCACATCGAACTGGCCGCGCCCTGCGCGCACATCTGGTTCCTGAAGTCGCTGCCGTCGCGTCTGGGCCTGGTCCTGGACATGACCCTGCGCGACATCGAGCGCGTGCTGTACTTCGAAGCGTACGTGATCGTCGACCCCGGCATGACCCCGCTGAAGAAGTTCGGCATCATGTCCGAGGACGACTACGACGCCAAGCGCCTCGAGTACGGCGATGAATTCCAGGCCCTGATGGGCGCGGAAGGCATCAAGCAGCTGCTCGAAGAGATGGACCTGGACGTCGAGATCGACAAGCTCCGCAACGACATGACCGGCTCGGAGCTCAAGGTCAAGAAGAACTCCAAGCGCCTGAAGGTCATGGAGGCCTTCAAGAAGTCCGGCATCAAGCCGAACTGGATGGTGCTGGACGTGCTGCCCGTGCTGCCGCCGGACCTGCGTCCGCTGGTGCCGCTGGACGGCGGTCGTTTCGCCACGTCGGATCTGAACGATCTGTACCGCCGCGTCATCAACCGCAACAACCGTCTGGCCCGTCTGCTGGAGCTCAAGGCCCCCGAGATCATCGTGCGCAACGAAAAGCGCATGCTGCAGGAATCGGTGGACTCGCTGCTGGACAACGGCCGTCGCGGCAAGGCCATGACGGGCGCCAACAAGCGCGCCCTGAAGTCGCTGGCCGACATGATCAAGGGCAAGAGCGGTCGTTTCCGTCAGAACCTGCTGGGCAAGCGGGTCGACTACTCCGGCCGTTCCGTCATCACCGTGGGCCCGACCCTCAAGCTGCACCAGTGCGGCCTGCCCAAGCTGATGGCCCTGGAGTTGTTCAAGCCCTTCATCTTCTCGCGCCTCGAAGCCATGGGCATCGCGACGACGATCAAGGCCGCCAAGAAGGAAGTCGAATCCGGCACCCCGGTGGTGTGGGACATCCTCGAAGAGGTCATCAAGGAGCACCCGGTTCTGCTGAACCGCGCCCCGACGCTGCACCGCCTGGGCATCCAGGCCTTCGAGCCCATGCTGATCGAAGGCAAGGCCATCCAGCTGCACCCCCTCGTCTGCGCGGCCTTCAACGCCGACTTCGACGGTGACCAGATGGCCGTCCACGTGCCGCTGTCGATCGAAGCGCAGATGGAAGCCCGCACCCTGATGCTGGCCTCCAACAACGTGCTGTTCCCGGCCTCCGGCGAGCCCTCCATCGTGCCGTCGCAGGACGTGGTGCTGGGCCTGTACTACGCCACCCGCGAGCGCATCAACGGCAAGGGCGAAGGCATGGTCTTCACCGACCTGGCCGAGCTGCAGCGTGCGCTGGACAACGGCGTGGTCGAGATCACCGCCCGCATCAGCGTGCGCATGCTCGAGTGGACCAAGGACAAGGAAACGGGCGAGTTCACCTCCGAACTCAAGCTGGTCGAGACCACCGTCGGTCGCGCCCTGCTGTCCGAGATCCTGCCCAAGGGCCTGCCCTTCAGCAACATCAACAAGGCGCTGAAGAAGAAGGAAATCTCGCGACTGATCAACACCTCGTTCCGCAAGTGCGGCCTGAAGGAAACCGTGGTGCTGGCCGACAAGCTGCTGCAAAACGGCTTCCGTCTGGCCACGCGTGCCGGCATCTCCATCGCGGTGGACGACATGCTGGTGCCCAAGGAAAAGCCGGGCCTGATCGAAAGCGCCGAGAAGGAAGTCAAGGAGATCGAGCAGCAGTACGTCTCGGGTCTCGTGACCGCCGGCGAGCGCTACAACAAGGTCGTGGACATCTGGGGCAAGACCGGCGACGAAGTCGGCAAGGTCATGATGAGCCAGCTGGCCAAGCAGAAGGTGATCGATCGCCACGGCAACGAGGTGGACCAGGAGTCGTTCAACTCCATCTACATGATGGCCGACTCCGGTGCCCGCGGCTCCGCTGCCCAGATCCGTCAGCTCTCCGGCATGCGCGGCCTGATGGCCAAGCCTGACGGCTCGATCATCGAGACGCCCATCACGGCGAACTTCCGTGAAGGCCTGAACGTGCTGCAGTACTTCATCTCCACCCACGGTGCCCGTAAGGGCCTGGCGGACACGGCGTTGAAGACCGCGAACTCGGGTTACCTGACCCGCCGTCTGGTCGACGTGACGCAGGATCTGGTGGTCACCACCACCGATTGCGGCACCGATCAGGGCATCAACACCCGCGCGCTGGTCGAAGGTGGTGAAGTCATCGAATCGCTGCGTGACCGCATCCTGGGTCGCGTGGCCGCCATCGATGTGCTGCACCCCGAGACCCAGCAAGTCATCGCCAACGCCGGCGTCATGCTGGACGAAGACATCCTGGACCTGTTCGAAGCCGCTGGCGTCGACGAGGTCAAGGTGCGTACGCCGCTGACCTGCGGCACGCGCTTCGGCCTGTGTGCCAAGTGCTACGGCCGTGACCTGGGCCGCGGCGGGCTGGTGAACTCCGGTGAAGCTGTCGGCGTGATCGCCGCCCAGTCGATCGGTGAACCCGGCACGCAGCTGACGATGCGTACCTTCCACATCGGTGGTGCCGCTTCGCGCGCCGCCATCGCCTCGAGCGTGGACGCCAAGTCGGACGGTCTGATCGGCTTCAACGCCACGATGCGTTACGTGACCAACGGCAAGGGCGATCTGGTGGTGATCTCGCGTTCCGGCGAAATCATCATCTCCGACCAGCACGGCCGTGAGCGCGAGCGCCACAAGGTGCCGTACGGCGCGGTCCTGAACATCAAGGCCGACCAGCAAGTCAAGGTGGGCCTGGTGCTCGCGACGTGGGATCCGCTGACCCGTCCGATCATCACCGAGTTCGCCGGCAAGGCCAAGTTCGAGAACGTCGAAGAAGGCGTGACCGTGGCCAAGCAGGTGGACGAAGTGACCGGTCTGTCGACCCTGGTCGTGATCGATCCGAAGCGCCGTGGCGCTGCCAAGGTGGTGCGCCCGCAGGTCAAGCTGCTGGACGCTTCCGGCGCCGAAGTGAAGATCCCTGGCACCGACCACTCGGTGACCATCGGCTTCCCGGTGGGCGCGCTGGTCCAGATCCGCGACGGTCAGGACCTCGCCCCGGGTGAAGTGCTGGCGCGCATTCCCATCGAAGGCCAGAAGACCCGTGACATCACCGGCGGTCTGCCGCGTGTGGCCGAGCTGTTCGAAGCCCGTTCGCCCAAGGACAAGGGCGCGCTGGCCGAAATCACCGGCACGGTGTCCTTCGGCAAGGAAACGAAGGGCAAGGTTCGCCTGCAGATCACCGATCCGGAAGGCGGCGTCCACGAAGAGCTGGTGCCCAAGGAAAAGAACATCCTGGTCCACGAAGGCCAGGTGGTCAACAAGGGCGAGCTGATCGTCGACGGCGCGGCCGATCCTCAAGACATCCTGCGTCTGCTGGGTATCGAAGAGCTGGCCCGCTACATCGTCGACGAAGTGCAGGACGTGTACCGTCTGCAGGGCGTGAAGATCAACGACAAGCACATCCAGGTGATCGTTCGCCAGATGCTGCGCCGCGTGCAGATCGTCAACCCGGGCGACTCGTCCTACATCGCCAACGAACAGGTCGAGCGCTCCGAACTGCTGGACACCAACGACCGTCTGCGCGCCGAAGGCAAGCTCGTGGCCACGTACAGCGATGTGCTGCTGGGCATCACCAAGGCCTCGCTGTCGACCGACTCCTTCATCTCGGCCGCTTCCTTCCAGGAAACGACCCGCGTGCTCACCGAGGCTGCCATCATGGGCAAGCGCGACGAGCTGCGTGGCCTGAAGGAAAACGTCATCGTGGGTCGCCTGATCCCCGCCGGTACCGGCCTCGCCTACCACCAGGCCCGCCGGGCCAAGGAGGACATGGACGAGACCGAGCGCCGCGCCATCGCCATGCAGGAAGCCCAGGAGCGCGCCGCGCTCGAGCTGGCTGCCCTGGGTGATGACGGCGACGACGCCGCGGCTGCGCCTGCAGCCGAGGGTGGCGCGCCCGCCGCTGCTGAATAAGCGGTCGACGAGGCATCCGCCTCGTTGTGCCTGAGCGATCGGGCGCGACGACAAAGGCGCCAGGACTTTCGGGTCCTGGCGCCTTTTTCTTGGGCCGTCGCGGTGGGGTGGGCTGGCTTTTGCCCGCTGCGGATGCTCAGTCGGCTCGGCTGGTCCTCAGGCCGCCAGCTCGGTCAGGATGGCGGTGAGCAGTTGCCAGGTTCGTTCCACCGAGGCGATGTCGACCGATTCGCCCGGGGCGTGCGCACCGCGGATGGTGGGGCCGAAGGACACGATGTCCATGCCCGGGTACTTGGCGGCGATGATGCCGCACTCCAGACCGGCGTGGATCACCTGCACGTGCGAGTCTTCATGGAAGCGCTGCTTGTAGACGCGCTGGCAGGTGGCCAGCAGGGGCGAGGCGGGGTTGGGCGTCCAGCCCGGGTAGGGCGCGGCCACCTCGGCCACGGTGCCCGACAGCGCCCACAGGCTCACGATCTGCTCACCCAGGGCCTGGGCGCCGCTGTCCAGCAGCGAGCGCACCATGAAGTTGCACGATCCGCCGGCAGGCCTGAGTTCGACCATGCCCAGGTTGTTGGACGTCTCGACCACGCCGGGCACGCTCTGGCTCATGCGGTGCACGCCGTGTGGGGCCGCGTGCAGGGTGCGCAGCCACACGGCCTGGTCGGCGCGGGACAGCAACTGCGTGGGCGACGCGATGGCGGCGTCGGCATCGATGTCCAGGGACAGTCCCGGCTCCACGGCGCCGAGTTCGCGTTGCAGCAGCGTTTGCCAATCCTGAAGATGCGTGCGAAGCGCATCCAGCGAATCGGCAGGCAAGGCCACGGTCGCGAAAGCCTCGCGGGGCAGGGCGTTGCGCGCGGTGCCGCCATCCAGCGTGCACAGGCGCAGCGCCAGCGTCTCGTCCTGTGCCAATCCCTGCAGCACGCGCACCAGCAGCTTGATCGCGTTGCCACGCTCTTCGTGGATGTTGACGCCGGAGTGGCCGCCGCGCAGGCCGCGCAGCGCGATGCGGTGCACGCTGTGGCCAGCGGGCAGCGGTTCGGTCTGGCCTGGACGCGACACGTTCACATCGACACCACCGGCGCAGCCCAGGTAGAACTCGCCCCACTCCTCGGTGTCCAGGTTCAGCATCAGGCGGCCTTGCAGCACACCGGGTTGCAGGCCGTGCGCGCCGCCCATGCCGGCTTCCTCGTCGACCGTGAACAGGGCTTCGATGGGGCCGTGGGGCAGTGTGTCGTCCTCCAGCACGGCCAGGGCCAGGGCCACGCCCAGGCCGTTGTCGGCGCCGAGGGTGGTGTCAGGCGCCTGCAGCCAGCCGTCGTCACGGCGCACAGGACGGATCGGATCGCGCGTGAAGTCGTGCGGCGAGCCGCTGTTCTTCTGGCAGACCATGTCCAGGTGGCCCTGCAGCACGATGCCGGGCGCGTGCTCGTGGCCGGGGCTGGCCGGCTTGCGCACCAGCAGGTTGCCGATGGCATCGACCTCGGTGGCCAGGCCGCGTGCCTCGGCCCATTGCCGCAGGTGCGCGCGCACGGCGTCTTCCTGCTTGGAGGGGCGCGGGATGGCGCACAACACGGCGAAGTGGCGCCACACAGCGGCAGGCTTCAGGCCCCGGATGAAGGATTCGTCGATGGCGGCGGTCGTGCTCATGTCGATTCGGCCAGATGCAATTCAGGGGTGAAGAAGAAGGTGGCGCAGCAGGTTCAGTGTGTTGCTGTGCCGTCGTGGTCGTCTTCAGGCGCGCGCGGCTGCCAGTCCATCGGCCAGTACAGCAGCTCGGCCAGGCGGGTGATCACCCACACGGCTTCGGGATCGCTGACCACGGCATCCGCGCCGGTCAGGCCCTGGTGGCAGCGGCGCAGCACCTCGACCTGGATGTCACCCACCTCGGCGTGCACGTTGCGGCAGTGCTCGGTCAGGTGGTTGGCCAGGTCCTCGCACAGCTCGTAGCGGTCGCGCAGTTCGGCCAGGGGCACCGTGAGGCGCTTGCGCGCGTCGGTGTACAGCGCCTGGAAAGAGGGCGGGATCTCGATCTGGTAGTCGTCGGCCATGGCCCGATTGTGCCGTTGCACGGCTCAGCCGCGCGCCATGCGCCGCGCCCCGGCCAGGAACACCGCCAGCGCGGCCAGCCCCAGGCCCGAGCCCATCGCCACCACGCCATGCCAGCCGCCTTGCGCGTACACGTACACGCCGCAGGCCGAGCCCAGCGCGCCGCCCAGGAAGAAGGTGGCCATGAACAGGCTGTTGAGCCGGCCGCGCGCGTGCGGCGCCAGGGCGTAGATCTCACGCTGGCTCAGCACCAGGTTGGCCGACACGCCCATGTCCAGCACGATGGCGGCCAGGCCCAGCAGCACCAGCGTGATCGCCGAGCCCTGCGTGGCCGGCCACGTGAAGGTGAAGGACAGCGTCACCAGCGCCATGGCCACCAGGCTGCCCACGCGGGCGTGGCCCCGGTCGGCCAGGCGTCCGGTGATGGGCGCCGCGATGGCGCCGGCCACGCCCACCAGCGCGAACAGCGCGATGCCGCTCTGCGTGAAGCCGAAGGCGGGCGATGCCAGCAGCAGCGGCACCGTGGACCAGAACAGGCTGAAGGCGGCGAACACACCGGCGTGGCACAGCGCACGCACCTGCAGCACGGGCTGCTCGCGCATCAGCGCCTTCATCGAGGCCAGCAGTTCGACATAGCGGTGCGCGTGCGGCGGTTGGCGCTCCGGCATCGTGCGCGAGAGCAACGCGGCCAGCGCCGCGATCAGCACCGCCGAGCCCAGGAAGATCGCATGCCAGCCCAGGTGGCTGGCCGTGAAGCTGGACACCGGCCGCGCCAGCATGATGCCCAGCAGCAGCCCGCTCATGATGTTGCCCACCGTGCGCCCGCGCGCGGCCTCGCCCACCATGCTCGCGCCATAGGGCACCAGCACCTGCGCGGCCACCGAACTCACGCCCACCAGCGCCATCGCCGCCAGGAAGGGCGCGGCCGAACTCGACAGCCCCGCCGCCAGCAGGCCCAGCGCCGCCACCATCAGGCAACGCACCACCAGCTTGCGGTTCTCCATCACGTCGCCCAGCGGCACGATGAACAGCAGCCCCAGACCGTAGCCGATCTGCGTGAGCGTCACGATCCAGCCGGCCAGACGCAGCGAGATGCCCGTGCCTTCGCTGATCAGCCCGATCAGCGGTTGCGCGTAGTACAGGTTGGCCACGATCAGGCCGCAACCGGCCGCCAGCAGCAGCGTGAGCCAGGCGGGGAGTTCGTCGTATTGATGCGGGGTGTCCGCCATCGTGGCGGTGGTCTGGGAACTCACGTCGTCTTCTCCGGGGGGACTGCAGGGCGCCCCGACGAAAGACCTCCGCTCATGGCGCACGCGTCAGTGTCGCGCAAAGCCGCAGGCCAAGCAGGCGCAGGGCTTTGCACGGCCTTGGGGCATGATGCGCGCTCGCCCCTGTCCTTGTCCCTCGCCCGCGTTCCCGGTTCACGCACCTTCCATGCCGACCGCGCCTCATCCATCCGACGCAGGGAAGGCCGACATCGTCTTCCAGCCACGCCTGACCCTGCGCACGCTCACGCGCGGCGACGGGCTGCTGGGCCTGCGTCCATCGGGCCCGTTCGGCCCGCGCGGCGGCGAGGTCACCGTGGCCCTGGTCACCTGGCATTACCTGCACGATGGCGCCGAATTGTGGTGTCGCCCGGCGCCCAGCTCGGTCTGGTACGAGCGCGCGCCCCGGCAGACGGAGGGCATCGATGCACAGGGCCGTGCCCACCTGTTCCAGCGCGACGCCACGGCCGAGGCCGATGCGCTGGACGCCATCACCGCCACCGGCCTGCGTCCACTGGAGGCCGACACCCTGCAGTGGCGCCAGCCCCGCCTGCCCGACCAGGTGCTCGGCCCGCAGGCGCAGCCCTGGTCCCTGGTGCAGGAAGATGCTTTCGGCGATTTCTGGGCCGATCAGGTGCCCCTGCTGCAGCAACAGGGCTGGCGCATCGTCGTGGCACCCGGCTTCGCCCACCTCAGCGTGCCGGTCACGGCCTGGCGCGCCATCGTGCAGCCCGACACCGGCGAGATCGAAGGCCACGAGCCCGCCCAGCCCATGCACACGGCCGGCGCCAGGCTGAAGGCGCTGCATTCACCACGCCGCGAGGGCTCCTGGCTGCTGAGCCTGGGCGTGGAGGTCGAAGGCCAGGTGCTGGACCTGGCCCCCATGGTGGCCGACCTGGTCCGCCGCGACAGCCGCTGGCTGGGCACCGAGTTCGTGTCCACCCTGGACGACGAGGCCATCGTCTCCCTGCGTGCTCCGGGCGGCAAGCGCATCGAAGCCCGCGCCGCGCCGCTCAAGGCCGTGGTCGGCGCCATGCTTGATCTGCTGCTCGATCCGAACCGCCGCGAGGGCCCCTGGCGCCTGTCCGCCTGGGACAGCCCGCGCCTCGAAGCCCTGCGCCCCAGCCTGATGGACACCCAGGCCGCCCGCGCCGGCCCGCAAGGCGCCTGGCAGCTGCGCGGCGATGCCGGCCTGGTCGATCTGACCCAGCGCCTGCGCGGCACCCAGGGCGTGCAGCCCGTGACCGCGCCCGCTGGCCTGGGCCTGCAATTGCGCACCTACCAGCTGCAAGGTGTGGCCTGGCTGCAGTACCTGCGCGAGCAGCACCTGGCCGGCATCCTGGCCGACGACATGGGCCTGGGCAAGACCGCGCAAGTGCTGGCCCACCTGCTGATCGAGCAACAGGCCGGCCGCCTGCAAGGCACGCCCGCGCTGGTGGTACTGCCCACCTCGCTGATCGCCAACTGGCAGGCCGAGGCCGCCCGCGTGGCACCTGCCCTGCGCGTGCTGACCCTGCACGGCCCCGAGCGCGCCGACAAGCTGCCCGAGCTGCCCCAGCACGACGTCGTGCTCACCACCTACCCCTTGCTGTGGCGCGACATCGACCGCATCGCGCCCCACACCTTCCACCTGCTGATCCTCGACGAGGCCCAGACGGTCAAGAACGCCGCCAGCCGCAGCGCCGACGCCGTGCGCCGCGTGCGCGCCCGCCACCGCCTGTGCATGACCGGCACCCCGCTGGAGAACCACCTGGGCGAACTCTGGGCCCAGTTCGATTTCCTGATGCCCGGCTTCCTGGGTGATGCGCGCAGCTTCAAGCGCCAGTGGCGCGACCCCATCGAGGTCAACGGCGAGACCCTGCGCGCCCGCCTGCTGGCCGACCGCGTGCGCCCCTTCATCCTGCGCCGCCGCAAGGACGAGGTCGCCACCGAGCTGCCGCCCCGCACCGAGATCATCCGCCACGTGCGACTGGAAGGCCGCCAGCGCGAACTGTACGAAAGCGTGCGCGTCGCCGCCGACCACTTGGTGCGCCGCGTGCTGGCCAAGCAGGGCTTCGGCAACGCCCTGATCAGCGTGCTCGACGCCTTGCTCAAGCTGCGCCAGGTCTGCTGCGACCCGGCCCTGCTCAAGGGCCACCGCATCCCGCGCACCATGGAGCGCGCCAAGCTCACCTGGCTGCGCGAGACCCTGCCCACATTGGTGGATGAGGGCCGGCGGGTGCTCGTCTTCTCGCAGTTCACGGAGTTGCTCTCCCTGATCGAGCAGGATCTGCGCGACATCGGCCTGCCGTACCTCGTGCTCACCGGCGAGACGCGGCCCAGCGCCCGCGGCCAGGTCGTCGCCCGCTTCCAGGCCCTGGAAGCCCCCGTGCTGCTGGTCAGTCTCAAGGCCGGTGGCGTCGGCCTGAACCTCACGGCGGCCGACACCGTCATCCACATGGACCCGTGGTGGAACCCCGCCGTCGAGCAGCAGGCCACCGACCGCGCCCACCGCCTGGGGCAGACCAAACCCGTCTTCGTCTACAAGGTGCTGGTCGAAGGCAGCATCGAGGAGCGCATCCTCGCGCTGCAGGCCCGCAAGGCCGCCCTCGCCGATGCCATCCTGGGTCAGGACGGGCTGGACACCGTCAAATTCAGCGAGGCCGAGCTCCTATACCTCTTGGCCCCCCTCGAATAGGTGTCCCAAAAAGGGCAAAATGCCCCCTTTTGGAAACATAGGGTTACCACCTAAGAGTGCGGGTTTACGCTTAAAATGGATCCCATCCAATGAAAGGGGTTCACCATGGCTCACTCTTCCTCGTCTTTCGAACTGTCGACCCTGCCGCAAGACACCGCCGGCAGCGAGCGTCCCGTCACGCTGGAGAAGGCGGGCGTCGTGGTGGGCTTCCTGGCCGGTCTGGGCGTGGGTGTCGGCGCCGTCTATGACGCCGTGTCCGCCAGCGCTTTGCCGAACTGGTCCGCCAGCGTCGCCGCCGTGGCCGTGGTCGCCCTGTTCACCTGGGCCGGTCTGCGCGCCGCCAGCCGAATCGGCCGCCTGCTGGACCGCTGATGATTCACCGGCCCCGGTGCGCCGCATCGGGGTATCGCCACGCCTGAGCCGGGCTTCAAGCTCGGCTCAAGGTTTGTCGGCAGGCACGGCCAGGTAGAACTCGCTGGCCACGAAGCCCACATCACGCCCAGCCGGCCCTGTCACCGCCCGGTGCGTGCCGGCCGCCAGCAGGCTGCCTTCATTCAACGCCTGCAAGCCTGCCTCCACCGCCGCCTTGTCGGCGCCCGAGGCCGCCAGATCCACCTCCGCGATGTTGCTGCTGCCCCCGCCGTTCAGGCGCGTCTGGGTCACGCTGGGGCATGGCGCGGCGATGCACACGATCCCGCTGTTCTTGAAGGCGTAGAAGCTGCCGGTGGGCTTGCTGCCCGCCTGGCCGGCCCAGCCTTCGCTCAACTGCAGCACTGGTGACCGGCCGCCCGCGACCTCGTCGTTGCGCAACGTGCCGCGCGCCAGGGCCTGAGCGGCATCGAAGTCTTTCTTGAACGTGGCGGCCGTGGCGTCGCTCCATCCCACGGCAGAGGTGTCCAGCGAAGCGACACGGCACTCGCGCTGCCAGCGGTTGTCGGCGCACAAGGTCAGCGCCTGGTTCACCGCCTTCACGTAGACACCGCCGCACAGCGGGGCCGCGCACTTGCGCAGGTCCGGCCGGGTGACGATGTAATAGCGGCCTGCCTTCGTGGCCGCCAGGGATGCCGTGTCGGGCGTGTCCTGGGCCCTGAGGGTCGTGGCGGGCAGGGCCAGCAAGGCCGCGCAAGCCAGGGTGTGCAGGGTGTTCAGCGGGGTGTGGTTCTTCATGGGAGGCTCCTTGTCGATGCAGCCGGTGGGATGGGGGGAACGCCATTCGCTCGCTCGAACTGCATGACCGAGCCGGATGCCTTGCGTCGCATCCGAGCGGCACTATAGAAGCCGCCCGCGCTGCCCAGGACTGGTGCTTGACCTCTCTTGTTTTTGCGGCCCGTTACGCCAGAAATAAAGTTTTTCGGACGATTTGAACGGCCGGAACCCGGCCCTCGTTCAGGCCAGCGTCGCCCCGCGCTCATCCAGCAAGGCGCGCAGGATGCCGCGGTGGCAGTGCGATTCCTCCTCGCAATAGCAGCCGACCGACATCGCCGCGCTGTGCGACAGCGCGGCCAGCAGGTCCAGCGTGCGGGCCGCGTGGGGCTCGGCCATCTCCTTGCGGTAGGCCTTGACAAAGGCCGCCCAATCCTTGTCGGTGGTGGCGGCCAGGCCCAGTTTCATGGTCTCGACGCTGGGCGCCAGATCCGGGTACCAGACGTCGTACCAGTCGTCCTGGGCGAAGCGCGCCTTGGCCACCCCCCGCGGCGGGCGCCGCACCGTGCCCACCCTCAGGCCTTCATCCTCGGCGCGTGCCGTGCCCAGTCGAACGATGCGTATCGGCATGTGGATTTCCTCACTGACTTGCCAGTTCAAGGCCCTCAGCCTACAATGGAAGGCTTTTCGGCTTTCGCCTGCCCGGTCGTTTTCGGGTGCGAGGGCCGTTTTGTGCTTGTTTCAGGCCGCTTGAAGGTGTTCGTTCAAACATCCCAAGTGCTTGATTTTCAAGTGATTTTTCAACGGGAACCAAACCAATGCCAACCATCAACCAGCTCGTGCGCCAAGGCCG
The DNA here is from genome assembly GCA_019112875.1 of Candidatus Aquabacterium excrementipullorum. Lineage (GTDB taxonomy): Bacteria > Pseudomonadota > Gammaproteobacteria > Burkholderiales > Burkholderiaceae_C > Aquabacterium > Aquabacterium excrementipullorum. The sequence goes on along the minus strand of DXIO01000072.1, from coordinate 1,179 downwards.
TCAGGTCGAGGTCACGAAGTCCAAGTCGCCTGCGATGCAAAACTGCCCGCAGCGCCGTGGCGTGTGCACCCGCGTGTACACCACCACGCCCAAGAAGCCTAACTCCGCTCTGCGTAAGGTCGCCAAGGTGCGCCTGACCAACGGTTTCGAGGTCATCTCCTACATCGGCGGCGAAGGCCACAACCTGCAAGAACACAGCGTCGTGCTGGTTCGCGGCGGTCGTGTCAAGGACTTGCCCGGTGTGCGTTACCACATCGTCCGCGGCTCGCTGGACCTGCAAGGCGTGAAAGACCGCAAGCAGGCGCGCTCCAAGTACGGTGCCAAGCGCCCCAAGAAGGCCTGATCCCCTTCTATTAACAGGATCAATCGGCCGCAGTCATCATCAGCGCGTCACAAGACGACCCCAAGCTGGTGAGGTTGGCCGAGGTGGCGGTGGAACCGGATGGTCCGGGATCTGCCGAGTAAGTGGAGTCTTCAGCTTGTCTTTTTTTGATAAGGCTCCGGATGCAGACGAAAGTCAGCATCAACTGAAGCATTGAAAGGAATCGAAATGCCTCGTCGTCGCGAAGTACCCAAGCGTGAAATCCTGCCCGATCCCAAGTTCGGATCGGTCGACCTGTCCAAGTTCATGAACGTGATCATGGAATCCGGCAAGAAGGCTGTGGCCGAGCGCATCATCTACGGTGCCCTCGAACAAGTCGAAAAGAAGGCCGGCAAGGATCCGCTGGAAATCTTCAACATCGCTCTGAACAACGTCAAGCCCGTGGTGGAAGTGAAATCCCGCCGCGTGGGTGGCGCGAACTACCAGGTTCCCGTTGAAGTTCGCCCCTCCCGCCGCATGGCCCTGGCCATGCGTTGGCTGAAGGAATCGTCGCGCAAGCGTTCCGAGAAGTCGATGGCCCAACGTCTGGCCAACGAACTGCTCGAGGCCTCCGAAGGCCGTGGCGGCGCGATGAAGAAGCGTGACGAAGTTCACCGCATGGCCGAAGCCAACAAGGCCTTCTCGCACTTCCGCTTCTAAACCACCACCCCTGCAGCACCCCCTGCAGCGGCGCCGGGCTCCACCAGGGCCCGGCGCCGTGACAATTGGAGTCACACCATGTCCCGCAAGACCCCGATCGAGCGCTATCGCAACATTGGCATCTCCGCCCACATTGACGCCGGCAAGACCACCACGAC
>DXIO01000071.1 GCA_019112875.1 Candidatus Aquabacterium excrementipullorum | reverse complement strand
GAAGCGCACTGAGCCGTTTTCCAACACCACACCCACGGAGAATTCACCATGCCCCAACAGATCTTCGTCAACCTGCCCGTCAAGGACCTGGAACGCAGCAAGGCCTTCTTCACCCACCTGGGCTACAGCGTCAACCCGCAGTTCACCAACGAGCAGGCCGCCTGCATCGTGATCAGCGACACCATCTACGCCATGCTGCTGGTCGAGCCCTTCTTCCAGACCTTCACCAAGAAGGCCGTCGTTGACGCGAAGCAATCCACCGAGGTGCTGCTGTGCCTGTCGTGCGACAGCCGCGAGCACGTGGACGCGTTGGTCGCCAAGGCCCTGGAGGCCGGTGGCCAGGCGCCGATGCCCAAGCAGGACTACGGCTTCATGTACGGCCACGGTTTCGAGGACCTGGACGGCCACCAGTGGGAGCTGTCGTACATGGACATGAGTGCCGTGCCCGCGCAGTTCTGATCGCCCAACGATGCCCCCATCCACGGACACCCACCGCGCCATCGACACCGTCTGGCGCATGGAATCCGCCAAGATCATCGCCGGGGTGGCCCGCATGGTGCGCGACATCGGCCTGGCCGAAGAGCTCGCGCAGGACGCGTTGGTCAGCGCGCTGGAGCACTGGCCCACCGCCGGCGTGCCCGACAACCCGGGCGCCTGGCTGATGACCACGGCCAAGCACAAGGCGCTCGACCGCCTGCGGCGCGACAAGTCCCTCGGCGACAAGCTCGAACAGATCGGCCATGACCTGCAAGCCCAGGAGGCCCTCATCGTGCCCGACTTCGTGGATGCGCTGGACGCCGCCCGCGGCGACCAGATCGGCGACGACCTGCTGCGCCTGATCTTCACCGCCTGCCACCCGGTGCTGCCCACCGAGGGCCGTGTGGCGCTCACGCTCAAGCTGCTGGGCGGGCTGAGCACGGCCGAGATCGCCCGGGCCTTCCTGGTGCCCGAGCCCACGGTGGCGCAGCGCATCGTGCGGGCCAAGCGCACGCTCACCGCCGCCAAGGTGCCCTTCGAGCTGCCGCACGGCGACGCGCTGGGCGAGCGCCTGGCCTCGGTGCTGGAGGTGGTCTACTTGGTCTTCAACGAGGGCTACACCGCCACCTCGGGCGACGACTGGATGCGCCCCGCGCTGTGCGACGAGGCCCTGCGCCTGGGCCGCATGCTCACGGGCCTGGCCCCGCAGGAGCCCGAGGTGCTGGGCCTGGCCGCGCTGCTGGAGCTGCAGGCCTCACGCAGCGCCGCCCGCACCGACACGCAAGGCCGCCCCGTGCTGCTGATGGACCAGGACCGCGCCCGCTGGGATCACCTGCTGATCCGCCGTGGCCTGGCCGCGCTGGACCGCGCCGAGCAGCTGTGCCAGGCGCAGGCCCGCGCGCTGGGCGCCTACGCCCTGCAAGCGTCCATCGCGGCCTGCCACGCCCGCGCCACCACGGCGCCAGCCACCGACTGGGCCCGCATCGCCGCGCTGTACGACGCATTGGCGCAGACCGTGCCCTCGCCCGTGGTCGAGCTCAACCGCGCCGTGGCCGTGAGCATGGCCTTCGGGCCGCAGGCCGGGCTGGAGATCCTGGATGCCCTGCGCGCCAACCCGGCGCTGAAGCACTACCCGTGGCTGTACAGCGCGCGCGGCGACATGCTGTCGCGGCTAGGCCGGCACGGTGAGGCCTGCACCGAGTTCGAGCACGCGGCCACGCTCACGCAGAACGCCCGCGAACGGGAGCTGCTGCTGGCCAGGGCTCAGCAACAACGCTGAACACCAGGCGTCTGTACGCCCCCATCCCTCTGCGGCAAGATCCGCAGCCTGCCAGGCACGAGGCGCTTGAACGCCCGTCCGCACAATTCACGATCTCACATCTCACGCTGGGGAGGCCCTGTGAGCGACAAATACCTGTCCGTGGTCGAATGGAAGAAGTTCGCCAAAGGCCACGATCTCAAGGACACGGCGCTGATCAAGGCGTTCGAGGCCCTCGACAAGGCTGAACGTGCTGCCCCCGAGCTGCGCCTGAAGGCACTGGCGCCGAGGACAAGGCCCCGACCACCGCCAAATCAGGCGTCCCCACGGCCGAGCAGCTCACCGCCGCCATGAACAAGCTGGCGCCGCAGATCAAGGCCGCGGTCACCGCCAACCCTGCCCTCAAGGGCACGCTGCTGGGGCCGGTGGCCGCCTTCCAGGAGCACATCAAGGCGGGCCGGCTGGAGCAGGCCGGTGCCGAGCTCAAACGCCTGGCAGCCTCGCTGGCCTCCGCCGCAGCCAATGCGCCAGCGCCCACCCAGGCGCCCGCGCAAAAGCCCCAGATCGACACGGACAACACCGGCGCGGCGCAAGCCCTCGCCAGTTGGGCCCAGGCACGCACCACCGCCCTGGGCCAGCTGCTGGCGCTCGAAAAGGCCATCCGCGGCATGAACGATCCCGAAGGCGACGCGGCCATCATCCTGGTCAAGGCCATCCAGAGCCAGCTCACAGCGCGCCCTGCCACACGCCAGGCCGTCGTCGAACTCGAGCGCTACATCGCCACCGACGACATCATCGACGAGGCACAAGGCCCCAATGGTTTCGGCCTCACCGTTGAACTTCGCACGCCGCTGCTGGCCGCCCTGAGCCAGTTGCGCACCGCCCTGCCAGCCTGACACCTCACACGCCACCGCCATGGGAAAAACCACAGAAGGCAGTGCGCTCAAGCGCGTGCTCAACCGCAGCCTGGGAATCACCGAAAAACTATCGTGGCCATCGCAGGAAACCGTCGATCTCGACAACAGCTACAAGCAGCTCCTCGCGGTCTACGACAGCATCCCCGATTTCGCGGACGACTGGGGCGACCTGAAAATGCGCCACGATGCCCTCACCGCCAAGCTGCGCGAGCTGGAAACCACGCAGGTCACCAATGCGCCCCAGCCGCGCAAGGACCATCAGGCCAAGATCGATGCCCAGTCCACCGTGGCCCGTGCGCTCAAGAAGGATGTCGAGAAGGAAACGCTGGCCCAGCGCACCAAGGCCCTCAGAGCCTGCGCGGCGGTGCGCACGCCCGATGGCGCCAGCAATGCCCAGGCGGCGCGGCTGAACCAGCAGCGCGACAAGCTCACCAAGCTGTTGCGCAAGACGGGGTTCACCATCGATGCGTTCGAGAAGGTGGCGCAGGCCCAGGCAGCGCTGGACAAACTGGCCAAGGACATCACAACCGAGATCGCGGGGCGCAAGGGATTCGACCAGCGCCTGGCGCAGGTGAGCACGGCCTTGGACACCGCCGCCAACCAGCTGAACGGCCCGGCAGAAGCCCATCTGCGCGGCCAGCTGGCCGCCGCCCGGACGCTCGGCCAGAACGCCACGCAGGCCAGTGGCTGGCAGCAGGCCATCAACGACCTTAACACCGTCGCCACCCAGACCACCCAGGCCGTTGCCTACGTCCAGCAGCATGATCGCCTGTCGAAACTGGCGGCCAACTACACCACCGCCGCCCCCACCCAGAGCGCACGGCTCAACCAGCTGATCACGGATGCGGTCGCCCTGGCCGCCGGCCACAACTACGTGGCGGCCACGCAGAAGCTCACCGCCTTCGAGAACGATCCGCACACGCAGGACGTACAGGCTTTCTATGCCAGGCTGAAGACCTTCCGCGACAGCACGCGCAACACCATGCGCGCGCTCAAGTCGATCCCCAATCGCCCCGCGAACCTGAACATCGACAACGAGCTCAGGGCCATCAAGGACACCTGCATCGGCCAGGCCACCCCGGCCAGCTACCAAGCCGCCACAGCCGCGCTGGGTGTCTTCGAGCAGCGCCTGGCCGACAGCCACGCCTACGCGCTGCGCTACACGAACTCCAGGCGTTCAAGCTCTCGCCCGCCTTTGCGCTGCTGGATGCCACGGACCAGGCCGCCCTGACCACCGCGATGACGTCGGCCAAGGCGTTGGCCGACGGCAGTCCCGGCAACCCGGCCCTGGCCCTGGCCGGCCTGCAGCCCCCTGCCATCGACCTGAACAAAGTGGCCAAGCCGGCCAATGCCTCCCGGCTGGCCGACCAGGCCAATGCCCTGCACAGCCGGCTGGCTGCAGCAGCACCCGGCGAGGCGCCCACCCTGCATGTCAAGGGCCTGCTCGACGCCGCCAACGCCGAACTGGCCGCGAAGAAGTTCGACAGCGCGGAAGGCTTGTTCAACACCTTGCTGCCCATCGCACGGTCCGCGCTGGCCTATGCCGAAAAGCTCAAGGACGCACGCGCCGCCGTCGCGGCCGTCACGGCGCCCGGCAAGCCCGATGTGCTCAAGCCCGCCATCGACAAGGCCGCGACCCAGGACCATGCCGGCGCACTGACATTGCTGGACACCGGCCTCGCCACGCTGGCAGCGTTCACAGACTACCGCGCCCGTCTGGACCAGACCACCCAGCTCAAGGCCTCCCTGCCGGCCACCGCCACCGACGCCCTGGCCCAGCTCGACGAGCTGCTGCAGGACGCCGACAAGCAGGCCAAGGCCGGCGCCTACAGCGAGGCAGACGCCGTGCTGGCCTCCGCCGCCCATCTGCCAGACCTGGCCGGCCCCCACCAGAACGTCTCCAGCTACCTCAACACCCGCGAGGCGCTGGACAAGCCCTACACCAAGGCCCACGGCGACCTGCCGCTGCCCGAGGCCAAAGCCTTCCTGCAAGCGTTCTGGGACGAGGCCGCCACGCTGGCTGGCCAGCACAAGCACAAGGAAGCCCTGCAGAAACTGCAGACCCTGCAAGGCCACGTGGCCCAGGCGCGCGACTTCACCGCCGAGCGCAAGGCCGCGCAGGCCGTGAACAAGAACCTGCTCGATCTGGAGTCGGCCGGCAAGAGCGTGTATTCAGGCACCGACAAGGCCGATCTGGCCGCCTTGCTGGCCACAGCCGATGCCGAGGCCAAGAAGGGTGACTTCACCAAGGCCCGGTCCGAGCTGGCCGCGTTCCGCACCAAGGCCCGCACGCTGTGCGCGACAGCGGCCACCGCCCACGATGCCTCTGAAGGCACGGCCGCCATCCATCCCCACAGCGTTGCCAAGCACCTCAACGTGACGGATGCCGACAAGGAAACGCGCGTCAAGACCGGCGTGCCACCGCCCCCGACGCAGACCGCCTCCAGCTTCGACAACGCCGAAGACTGGATGGCCACCCACGAGGCAGCCCAGGAAATCGGCAAGAACCGGACAGGCTACAAACTGACCGACACCAACCCCGGCGCCGGGGTGCCGCACGGCACCAGCATCACCGTCCACATCGAGCACAATCGCCCCATCGGCTCGGCCATGGTCGGCGTACAGGAGACGACCGCGCCCAAGCAATCCGGCCCCAACAGGGGTGAACTGGGCGGCAAAGGTACCTACGAACGGGCGGTCAAGGTCACCGGCTACACGCGGTCGACCTCTGTCTTCAAGTTCGATGCCAACGTGAGCGCCGCCGGCAAGTGGGTGCTGCTGACCCAGTACCCGCTCACCGACGGCTGGGATGCCGAACATGGCTGCTACACCAAGCCACTGCCCACCTGACCCCTCCTACCCGCCCAACACCACGCTCTGAAAGCCGACCATGAAGATCAGCACCACCATGCTCGACTACAACCTGGGCCAGATCACCCTGACCTACTTCGCCGAGCACAACGAGATGCCCGAGGATCTCAGCGACTTCGACAGCTACATCGAGACAATGCGGCACGACGCGCAGGCCGCCGGCGATCTGCCCTGGCTGCTGCTGGGCCTGCAGCAATTGATCAACGACCCGGAGATCGACCTGGCCGCCCACGGCGGCGGCGTCTTCCCGCTCAGCGCCGACGATGTCCGCGACATCATCATCCATGCGCTCTACAAGCTCAACGCCCCGGGTGGCGCGGCCGCACCGCTCATCCCCGTCACCCTGGCGTACATGACTGGCGAAGACTGGAAGGCCCATCGGGCCACGCTGGGCACGCTCGCCTGACTCAGGACACCCACCACGACACAGCCAGGAAGGGGCGCTCACCGTCCGGCAACGCCACGGTGATGTCGCCCCGGCCGCACATCGGCCCGCAACGCTCGCCGAAGTAGCGAATGCGCACAGTGGGCACCACCACGCCCTTGGTCTCGTCGCGCACCAGGGCGCGGCCGTTTTCCAGCGAGTCCAGCACCACGCTGCGGCCATCCGTGCCCAGCGCTTCCCAGGCCACCTGGGCACAGGCATCCGCCGTCTTCGGTGCAACCACGGTCGACAGCAGCGCCGCAGCGCGCAGGCTCTGCACCCGCGCGATACGGTCTTCATCGCGCTGCAGCTGCGCAGGGTTGCGCAAGGCCTGGGCCTCCAGGTCGGTGCGCGAGAGCACCACCGTCACGCTGTCGAACGCCACCGCCACGCAGGGCGCCGGCATCTTTTGGCGGGCGCTCACCACGCGGGTCTCGTCCACATTGGTGCCAGCGGGCGGGCGGGAGACATCGGCCTGGCTCAGGCTGACGACCAGAGACAAGGCGCAGGCCAGCGCGTTGCGCACCATGTCACTTGCAGGTGGTCTCGTCGATCTCATAGCCCAGGCTCACGTACAGGTGGGTGAGCATAGGTGCCTTGGCCTTGGCGCCCTTCTCCATCACGTGAAAGCCCTCTTCGCTGATGCAGGTGCTGGACGTGCTGGTGCGGCCATCCTTGGCTTGCGCCGAAATGCCGCCGCCGGGCGCGAGCCTGGCCGACTGCACCTCGCCCACCACCGCCGCGCCCACGAAGGGCATGGGCGCGTCCGTCCTGGGCACCTTGCCGCGCAGCATCACCGGCTCCTTGCCGGACACCTCGTCCGTGGCCGTGCCCGGGGGCGCCTTGATCGCCTTGAAAGCCGACACCGGCAATTGCTTGCAGCACGCCGCATCGCCCTGCTTGTTGGGCACCTGGAAGTAGACGGTGCCCTGCACCGGCGCCGGCTGCGCGGTCACCAGGAAGACGCTGCCCTCGCCATCGAACTGCACGATGCCGTGCCGCAGGGGCGCGCTTGGCGGCGTCTGCGCGCAGGCGCCCAGGGTGATGCCGGAGAGCAGCGCGAGCAACAGCGCGCGCGAGGCCAGTGTGGGAGTCTTATCTGCCATTGTCGGACCAGTGGGGTGGATCGGTGATCAGTTTGATGACCCCGTAAGTCTGCCCCACGGCATGCAGATCCGACAGCTCCACGATCTTCGAGGACGTGCCATCGGCGTTCTTGACCGACTTGCCCACGATCTTGCCGACCTTCATGTCGATGGCCGCGCCCACCGTGTGCCGTGACTTGAGCGCCGGCTGGAACACGATCTGGTAGGCCTTGACCATGGCCTGCGCCGCCTCCTTGGACTTCGCTTCCGTGTCGTGCACCCAGTCGATGTCGACGCCGGCCATGGCCGGCACCTTGTCGGCCGCGATCTTGCCCTTGGCGATCTTGTTGCTGTAGTGCATCAGGTAGGCGCGCTCGGGCGGCCGGTACGTGGCCGAGATCGACACCGAACCGCCCGCCGCCTCGATGGCCGCCAGGAACTTCTGCACCTTGCCCTTGAAATCGCCCTTGAAATCGCCCTTGAGATCCGCCACGTCGCGGCTGGTCGGAAAGCGGTTGACCCACTGGGCACCGCTTTTTTCCTTCTCGCCGGCCGTCAGGTTCTTCTGCGTGGTGGTGGTGCGCCCCAGGGGGCCGTAGACGAGGTCGGGCGATTCGTCCGAATACAGCAGGCACGAGCCTCGCGGCATCAGGATGGGGCGGTTGAACATGGGCACTCCGTGGGGCAAGGCGGGCGAGGGCCAATGTAACGCCACGTCACCGAAAACGCATCCCTACTTTGTGGGTGGGTCCGCCTGTGTCCGGACACCCAAGGTCTGGCGAGGGGCAAGGCCCTGCTGGCTGTCGGGCGTCCCACGCCGTTCAGAATCAGATGACACCATGGTTCAACACCGTTCCAGTGGCCGGACGGGAAGAGGCCCACGCACGGGCGCAGCAGCACAAGGAGCATTCGTGGCCAAGACCCGATCCCTCAGCAATGGCAACAACAACACCGCCGACGAGGACCTGCCCACCCGGCGCCCCATCAAGATCCCGCACGAGCACATCGCCCTCGTGCTGCAGGGCGGCGGCGCACTGGGCGCCTACCAGGCCGGCGTGTTCGAGGTCATGGCGGCCAACCTGCCGCGCGAACCGCACTGGGTGGCGGGCATCTCCATCGGCGCCATCAACGCGGCGCTGATCGCCGGCAACCCGCCCGAGCGCCGTGTCGCGCGCCTGCGCGAGTTCTGGCAGCGGGTGTCGTCCGGTGTGGTGGGCATCTCGCCGCTGATCGACGAACAGCGCTCGGCCTTCCATCAGTTCAGCTCGGCCTTCACCGCCGCGTTCGGCGTGCAGGGCTTCTTCCGCCCGCGCCTGATCCCGCCGCTGATGCAGCCCGACGGCACGTTGGAAGCCATCAGCGTCTACGACACCACGCCGCTGCGCCACACGCTGGAATCGCTGATCGATTTCGACCTGATCAACGAGCGGCACATCCGCCTGTCGCTGGGCGCGGTGAACATCCGCACGGGCAACAGCACCTACTTCGACAACACCCGCCAGCTGATCGGCCCCGAGCACGTGATGGCCAGCGGTGCGCTGCCGCCGGCCTTCCCGCCGGTGGAGGTCGATGGCGAACTGTACTGGGACGGCGGCATCGTCTCCAACACCCCGCTGCAGTACGTGCTGGACAACCACAAGGCCGGCCGCCTGCTGGTGGCCCAGGTGGACCTGTTCAGCGCGCGCGGCGACGTGCCTACCACGCTGGGCGCGGCGATGGCGCGGCAGAAGGAAATCATCTACTCCAGCCGCACGCGCTTCAACACCGACCAGGCCGCCGAGCACCAGCGCGACCGCATGGCCCTGCGCAAGCTGATCGACCGCCTGCCCGCCGAGTTCCGCGAGGACCCGCTGCTGCAGCGCCTGACCGGCCGCGGCTGCGAGGACCACATCGACATCGTCCACCTGATCTACCGCCACAGCCGATTCGAGCTCGAATCGAGCGACTACGAGTTCTCGCGCGCCACGGTGGAGCAGCACTGGCAGGCGGGCCAACAGGACATGCAGACCACGCTGGACCACCCCGAATGGCTGGCCCGCTCCGACCACGGCGATGGCGTCACGGTGTACGACCTGACGCACGACCACCGCGCCCTGGTGGCCAACCACCCCTGAGCTCTTTCACCCCTGTTTTCAACCCACAAGCAAAGGAAGTTCACATGCTGCTCAAGGACAAGCACGCCTTCATCACCGGATCGGCCAGCGGCATCGGCCGCGAGATCGCCGAGGTGTTCGCCCGCGAGGGTGCCAAGGTCGTCATCGCCGACCTCAACAAGGAAGCCGCCGACAAGACCGCCGACGAGTTCAAGGCCAAGGGCGCGCAGGCGCTGGGCGTGGCCGTGGACGTGACCAGCGAAGAACAGGTGGACAAGGCCGTGCAGACGGCCATCGACGCCTTCGGCCCGGTGGACATCCTGGTGAGCAACGCCGGTATCCAGATCGTGCACCCGGTCGAGGAGTTCGCCTTCGCCGACTGGAAGAAGATGCTGGCCATCCACCTGGACGGCGCCTTCCTGACCACGCGCGCGGCGCTCAAGAGCATGTACGCCTCGGGCCGCGGCGGCTCGGTGATCTACATGGGCTCGGTGCACAGCAAGGAGGCCTCGCTGCTCAAGGCGCCGTATGTCACGGCCAAGCACGGCCTGATCGGCCTGGCCAAGACGGTGGCCAAGGAAGGCGCCAAGCACAAGGTGCGCGCCAACGTGATCTGCCCGGGCTTCGTGCGTACGCCGCTGGTCGACAAGCAGATCCCCGAGCAGGCCAAGACCCTGGGCATCAGCGAGGACGACGTCATCAAGAAGGTGATGCTCAAGGAAACGGTGGACGGCGAATTCACCACCACGGAGGACGTGGCCCAGGTGGCACTGATGTTCGCCTCCTTCCCGAGCAATGCGCTGACAGGGCAGTCGCTGGTGGTCAGCCACGGATGGTTCATGCAGTGAGTGCATGAGGCAGGGGCTCGGGGCCGCCATATGCGGTGCCCGAATACCCTGCGGCGGACATGTGCGTTCGCGCCCGGCGCGCACGGGACTAAGGTGGCCTGGCACCTGCACTTCGACCTGCACTTCGCCAAAGGCCACGCGATGACCCAGATCCTCGATGACGTCCTGAGCGCCAACCAGCATTACGCCGAGAACTTCGGCGACAAGGGCGCCTTGCCGCTGCCACCGGGACGGCGCTTCGCCATCCTGACCTGCATGGACGCGCGCCTGGACCCGGCCAAGTACGCCGGCCTGGCCGAGGGCGATGCCCACGTGATCCGCAACGCGGGCGGACGCGCCAGCGACGATGCGATCCGCTCGCTGGTGATCTCGCACAAGCTGCTGGGCACGCTGGAGTACTTCGTGGTGCACCACAGCGACTGCGGCATGCTGCTGTTCAGCGACGACATCATCGCGGGCCTGCTGGAAAAGAGCCTGGACACCGCCGTGGTCGACGAGAACGGCTGGCGCGATGTGGGGCACGGGCCGGGCTCGGCCGCCGGACGCTACGTGAAATGGCTGACCATCGGCAACCCGCACCAGGCGGTGGTCGATGACGTGCGACGCATCCGCGAGCATCCGCTGGTGGCGCCGGAGATCCCCATCCACGGCTACATCTACGACGTGAAGACGGGGCGGCTGCTGGAAGTGCCGGGGGCGCGGGAAGCCGGGCAGCCCAGGGGCTGAGCGCCGGCCGCGCGGTGGGGGCTTCAGCCCCCCACCATCTGCCTCACCTTCGCCGCCAGCATCTCCATCGGGAAGGGCTTGGTGATCATGTCCATGCCCTGCTCCAGGAAGCCGCTGGAGATCGAGGCCGTCTCGGCGTAGCCGGTCATGAACAGCACCTTCAGGTCTGGCCGGCGCACGCGGGCGGCGTCGGCCACCTGGCGGCCATTGAGACCGGGGAGGCCGATGTCGGTGACCAGCAGGTCCACATCGGGCAGATGGCGCATGAGCAGGTCCAGGCCGCCGGGGCCCTCGTCGGCCTGCAGCGTGCGGTAACCCAGCTCGTGCAGCAGTTCCACCACCAGCTGGCGCACCACCGGTTCGTCCTCGATGACCAGCACGGTCTGGCCCTGGCCGGGTTCGTGGGCGGGGGTGTCCTCGATCACCTCGACCTCGAGGTCGGCCTCGTCGAGGTGGCGGGGCAGCAGCAGCTTGACGGTGGTGCCTTTGCCCAGCTCGCTGTCGATCCGGGCATGGCCTTCGGATTGGCGCGCGAAGCCGTAGATCATCGACAGGCCCAGGCCCGTGCCCTGGCCCATGGGCTTGGTGGTGAAGAAGGGATCGAAGGCCTTGGCCAGCGTGCTGGGCGACATGCCGGTGCCGGTGTCGGTGACGGCGATGCACACGTAGGCGCCGGGCCGCACCTCCAGCGGGCGGTCAGCCTGGCGCGAGTCGATCTCGACGTTGTGCGTCTGGATGGTCAGCAGGCCGCCGTCGGGCATCGCGTCGCGCGCATTGATGCACAGGTTGAGGATGGCGTTTTCAAGCTGGTTGGGGTCGCACAGCGTGGTCCACAGCTCGGGCGTCAGGCTCAGCTGCAGGCGGATGCTCTCGCCCAGGGTGCGGCGCAGCAGGTCCTCCATCGACAGCACCAGCGGATTGACCTGGGTGGCCTTGGGCGCCAGTGGCTGGCGGCGCGAGAAGGCCAGCAGGCGGTGCGTGAGGGCGGCGGCGCGGTTGGCCGAGTTCATGCCCGCGTTCAGGGGCCGGTCGAGCTCGTGCGTGCGGCCCTGCTCGACGAAGCGGCGGATCACGCTGAAGGCGCCGGTGATGCCCTGCAGCAGGTTGTTGAAATCGTGCGCGATGCCGCCGGTGAGCTGGCCCACGGCTTCCATCTTCTGGGACTGGCGCAGCGCCTCCTGCGTTTCCTGCAACTGGGCCTGGTGCTCGCGCTCGGCCGTCACGTCGCGGCCGGCGCCCACGATCAGCGTGCCGCCAGGCTCGGGCGCCATCGTCCAGGAGATCCAGCGCCAGTGGCCGTCCTGGGCGCGCAGGCGGTTGTCCAGGCTCACGGGGCGGCCGTTGCGGCGCATGTGGTCCAGGGCCTTGAGCACCATGTCCTGGTCATCCGGGTGGACCAGCTCCACCGGCGTGATGCGCATGAGCTGCTCGGGCGCATAGCCCAGCAGGCGCGTCCAGGAGGGCGACAGGCGGATGGGACGGCCCTGCGGGTCGGCGATGACCAGCAGATCCTCGCTGAGGTCCCACACGCGGTCGCGCTCGCGGGTGCGCTCCTCCACGCGGGCCTCCAATGTTTCCTTGGCCTTCTGGGCGTCCTGGAACAGGCGGGCGTTGTCGATGGCGATGGCGGCCTGGGAGGCCAGGCTGGCCATGATGGGCTCGCTGCGCTCGGTGAACACGCCCACCTCGGGGTGGCCGAAGAACAGCCCGCCGATGACCTCGCCCGAGCGCGAGACCACCGGCACGGCCAGGTAGCTGCGCACCGGCAGGTGGCCCTTGGGCAGGCCGTTGTGCGGCGGGTTCTGGCCGTGGCGGGGGGCCTTGGTGATGTCGTCGGAGCGGACGATGCCTTCGCCGCTGAAGGTGGGCGCGAACACCTTGGTGTTGCGTGGCATGCCGAAATCGAAGTCCGAGACGTTGGCGCCGGCCAGCGCGTAGAGCATGTAGCTGGCACCGGCCTCGTCGAGCACGTTGTAGAAGAAGGCGCCGAACTTCGCACCGGTCAGTTCGGTGCCGGCATCGACGACGCGCTGCACCAGCGTGCCCAGCTCCAGGTCCGAGGCCAGGTCCGCCCCGAGGCGGTTGAGGGTCTCGAGCATGTGGCGCTCTTCGCGCAGGGCCTCTTCGGCACGGGCGCGCTCGACCGCGTCCCAGGTGCGGGCCGCCACGTCCTCCACCAGGGCGACGTCGTCGCGGCTCCAGCGGCGCGGCTCGCGGTAGCAGACCGAGAAGGCACCCACCAGCACGCCGCTGCGGACCAGGGGCACGGCGATCAGGCCACGCACCAGGAAATCGGCCAGCGAGGAGCCGGCGTTCTCATCGGCCGTGGCGGCATCGGTGTAGTGGGCGGTGTGGCCCAGCCGCAGGCGGTCGACCACGCCCGCGCCGACGGCCCCCATCGGCAGGATCTCGGGCAACGAAGCCACGCCGACGACGTAGTCCGTCTCGCGCGTCATCTCGCCCTCGGCCTCGTCCACCCGCCAGTAGCCCACGCGGCTGGCGCCCAGGTGAAGGCACACGGCCTCCACGGCGGTGTCCATGATGGCGCGCGGCTCGCTGACCAGGCGGATGCGATCGGCCAGCGACAGCAGGAAGGCGTGCCGCGCCTGCGCCGCTTTGCGCGAGGTGATGTCGATGGCCGTGCCCACCGCCCGAAGACAGCGCCCGGCCGTGTCGAAGATGCCCTTGCCCTTGGCGGCCACCCAGCGCACCACGCCGTCTTCCTTGCCGATGGTGCGGTACTCGACGTCGTAGACGCTGCGCAGCACCGGGTCCAGCGCGGAGGCGAAGGCCTCGGTGGTGGCCTGGAGGTCGTCCGGGTGCAGGCAGGCGTAGAAGTCTTCCATGGCCACCGGCTGGCCAGGGCTGATGCCGAACATGGCGCGGGTGCGGTCGGTCCAGGTCAGCGTGTCGCTGACGATGTCCAGCTCCCAGGTGCCGATCTCGGCGGCGTCGGTGGCCAGCTCCAGGATCTCGCGGCGCAGCTGGGCATTGCGCCACTCGGTGCGGTCGCGCAGCACCTTGACGAAGCCAATGACCTGGCCCTGGTCGTTGCGCAGGGGGGTCATCTGGCCCGAGGCCCAGAAACGCGTGCCATCGCGCCGCACGCGCCAGCTCTCGTCTTGCGCGAAGCCCTTGTCCAGGGCCACGGCCCGCTCGCGCTCGATGCGCTGGTCGGCGACATCCTCGGGCGTGAAGAAACGGTGGACGGTCTGGCCCAGCATTTCGCCCTCGGTCCAGCCCAGCACGCGGGTGGCGCCTTCGTTCCAACTGGTGACCACGCCGTCCAGGTCCAGGCTGATGACGGCGTAGTCGGTGGCGCTGTTGAGGATCTGGCGGTGGCGCTCCTCGGCATCACGCAGCGCCTTGACACCGGGGGCGTCGAGGGGGCCAACGGGATCCAAATGGGCGCTGCTGTCGCTCAAGGGCACACCTTTGCTGGGGACAAGTGGAGGCTCGGCGCCTGGGGCACCGAGGGCTGCCGCCAGAGGATACAGGCATCGGGCGTGCCCGGTGAGGCAGCGAGCCGGCAAAGACGGTGCCGGCGGGTCGTTTCTGGCGTCCAATAGCGCCATGGACCATTCCGACGACCACACCGACCAGCGCCTGACCGCCCTGGAGATCAAGGCCAGCTTCACCGAGGACCTGGTGGACCACCTGAATCAGGTGGTCGTGCGCCAGCAGCAACAGATCGACCTGCTGATCCGCGAGGTGGCGGACCTGCGCCGCCAGGGCCCCGACGAAGGGGGCGCCACGTTCCGCAGCCTGCGCGACGAGTTGCCCCCCCACTATTGAAGGGCGCGTGCGCGTCAGGGCGCCTTGCCGGCCTTGAGCAGGCCGGAGGGGTACAGCTCGGCCGTGGCCAGCACGCCTTGCTGGTCCGAACCGCCCACCACCAGCAGGCTGCCGTTGGGCAGCAGGGTGCTGGTGTGGTTGTAGCGCTCGGCCTTGACCGCGGGCACGGCCGCCCAGGTGCCGGCGGCCGGGTCGTAGAGCTGGGCTGGCGGCGGGCTAGTCGCCTTGCCGATGCCGCCTGACACCAGCACCGCGCCAGAGCGCAGCACCGTGGCCGTGTGGTTGTGGTGGGCCGAGGTCATCGCGGGGCCGGGGCGCCAGGCATTGGCGGCCGGATCGTAGAGCTCCGCGCCGGCCATGGAGCCGCTGGCGTCGTAGCCGCCCGCCACCAGCACCTGGCCCGCGTCCTTGCCTTGCGGCAGCACGCTGGCCGAGTGCAGCCAGCGCACCGATGTCAGGGCGCCCGCCGGGATGAAGCGGCGGGCACGCGGGTCGTAGCGTTCGGCGCTGCTGTTGCCACCGGCATCGCTCAGACCACCGACGAACAGCACCGAACCATCGGTCAGCCGCGTGGCGGTGTGCATCTGGCGGCCCACGGCCATGGTGGGGCCGTGCGACCAGGTCTCCGTGGCTGGATCGAAAATCTCGGTGGTGTCGAAGGTGAGCGTGTCTTCCAGGTCTTCCTCGGCCGGGAAGCCGATGCCACCGGCCACCAGCACCTTGCCGTCGGGCAGCAGCGAGGCCGTGTGGTTGGCGCGGCGCACGTCGGGCAGGGCCGGCACGTGAAACCAGGTGTTGGCGCGCGGGTCGAACACCTCGGCGTGGTCCAGGTAGGTGGTCTCGTCGATGCCGCCGGTGAACAGCACCCGTCCATCGTTGAGCAGGGTGGCGGTGTGGCGGGCGCGGGCCGTGTTCATGGCTTCGGCCGCCGTCCAGGTGTTGCGGGCCGGGTCGTAGATCTCGACGCTGCGGATGGCATGGCCGTCGGCGCCGGTGCCGCCCGCGATCATCACGGTGCCATCGGGCAGCACGGTGGCGGTGTGGCCTTCGCGGGCCGTGCGCATCGGGGCCAGCTTCACGGGGGATGGGGCCGGCGCGGTGGCCGTGAGGGCGGCGGGCGAGGCCGCCGGCTTCGTCTGGGACCAGGCGGGCACCGCGCCCAGCGCGGCACTCAGCAGCGCCAGCACGCCGCCCTGGATCAGGGATCTGGAACAAGTTCTGGAAAAGGTCATGGCCAGGCTCATGGAACAAAAGAACTGAAGGTGGCGCGTGCGCCATCGGCACACCGAAAGGCATGCCGCGGAACACACGCGCCGCAGGCTCAGGCGAACCCGTGCGTGCTCAGGCCGCGTGGCGGCGAAGGGCCACGCCGACCACACCCAGCCCAGCCAGCATCAGCGCCAGCGTTTCGGGCTCGGGCACGGCGGCGGTCACGGCCACCGCGCTGGCCACGGTGGTGGCGTTCAGGGACGAGCCCCAGGCATCACCCAGGGTCACGCCGCTGATGCTCAGCGCGCTGTTGCCGACCTGGGCGGCGGTGAAGGTCAGCGAGGCCAGCTTGAAGCTGCTGGCCTGCGAGGACAGGTCCCACAGGAAGGACACCTGCGACAGGTTGAGCGAGCCGCTGGCCGTCAGGCCGGCGCTGGCATCCAGCGCCTCGCCGGCGGCGGTGTCGCCCAGGCCGGTGCCCAGGGTGTAGCCGTTCAGTTGCAGCACGGAGGCGTCGAACAGCACGCTCAGGTCGAAGCTGCCCAGGTCGTCGCCCGTGCCCAGGTCGGACACCAGCAGGTCGACGGTGAAGCTGCCGCCCTGCGCCACCGAGGCGGTCGAGGGTTGCAGGCTCAGCGTGGCGGCCCACAGCGGTGCGCTGGCGAGCAGCGTGGCGGCGGCGATGGCGGCCCGCTTGGCGATGGTTTTGATCATGTGAGAACTCCGGTGAATATCGTTGAAGGGGGGGGCCTTACTGGGCCACGGCGCAATTGGCCTGCGCGCAGATCAGGGCCAGCTTGCGGGCGTCCAGCGCGGTGATCTGGCCGTCGCCGTCCAGATCGGCGGCGGGCAGGGCGCTGGCGGCCTTGTTCAGCTGCTGCGTCAGCAGGGCCACGTCGCGGCTGTCGATCACGCCGTCGCCGTTGAGGTCGCCATCAGCGGTCTTGGCCACCACGAACTCGCCGCCGCGGTTGACCACGGCCCAGGCCGTCTTGGTGGACGGGTCCACGCCGTAGGTGCCCAGGGCGTAGCCGGCCTTCCACGGGCCGACGATGAATTTCTTGCTGCCGCCGAAGTTGCGGTCGGCGGCGGCTTGCCACACGCCGGCATCGTCCTTGTTCTTGATGGCGACCGGGCCGCGCGAACCGTCGTAGCTCAGCGAGACGGCGACGGTGTCGCCCTGCTCGCTGCCGATGGCGTTGTGCATGCCCCAAAGGGTCAGCACGTCGCTCTTGAAGCCCAGCGCGCCGTTGGCGTCGACCTCGCCACGGCTGGCCCAGCCGGTGTTCACGTCCTGCACGGCGACGCGGCCGTCGTACAGCGTGGTGGAGGTGTCGTTGCTGCCGCCCACGATGGCCAAGCTGGTGCCGACCCAGCCGGTGCCGGTGGGGCTGGCGTCCGCCACGTTGGTGAAGGTGGCGCCTGCCGGCACCAGGAACTCCTTGCCGTTGAGGCTGTAGCCGTAGCTTTCACGCTTGACGAAGCTCAAGGTGGGCGTGGCCTTCAGGTCGCAGTCCTTGCCGGCGCCCAGCGAGCCGCCACAGCCGTTGTCGGAGGCGTAGTGCGTGAAGGTCACGCGCGGGCCATCGACGTTGACGATGTAGTAGCCAATGGTGAACAGCTCCTGCGCGATCGGCGTTTCCTGGCGGTTGCTGCCGTTGTAGGTCTGGTCGTTCGACGGGATGGTGGGGATGTAGAACTTGTAGGCATCCGACGAGTGGATGACGTCCTGCACCTGGGCCGTGCCATCGGGGCTCTTGACGATGGCGCGGTTGTACATGTGGTCATGCCCGGCCAGGAAGAAGCGCGCGCCGTTGCTGGCCATGGCCTTGATCAGCGTGTTGCGCTGCGCGGCGTTGGACGAGGGGTTCGCGCCCAGCAGGTTGTCCACGTGGTTCTGGCCGATCAGCGGCTTGTGGGCATACAGGAAGGCGTGCGTGTTGGCGGGCTTGGCGGCCAGCGTCGCGGCCAGCCAGTCCACCTGGTCCAGCACGGCGCTGTTGGCGGTGGCGCCGGTGCCATCGGTGCGCACGAACTGGTCGATCGCGATGAAGGTGGCGTTGGCGTACTCGTACGCGTAGGTCAGGCCGGTCAGGCCCGCGGGCGTGGTCGGGCTGCGGTGGCCGGTGGCGCCGCCCAGGTTGCTGCCCTGGCCCTGCGTCTGCGGGAAGTCGGTCTTGAAGCGGGCGGCGGCCGTGGCCGAGGGCTCGTGGTTGCCCCGCGCCGGGTAGAAGCCGATGCCGGCGGTGTAGAGCTGCTGCGCGGCGGAGGCCCACACGTCCAGGCCGGCGGTGCTGCCGTTGTCGGTCAGGTCACCGAGCTGGATCACGAACTTGACCTTCTTGTCCACGAACTGCGGCAGGATCTGGTTCATGATGCCCAGCGCCACGGTGTTGGGGTTGTTGGTGGCGTCGTTGGTGGTCCACTGCGTGTCGGCCATGATGCCGAAGGACCAGGCTTCGGCGCGCACGCCCGACGAGGTCAGCGCGAGGCCCAGGGCGGCCAGCACGGCGGCGTGCTTGAGCTTGAACGAGGTTTGGAAAGACATGCTTGCGTCCTTTTGGGTTTCTAAATGGAATGGGGATGTGGTTCAGGCGTGGCGCTTGGCGCGGCGCACCAGGCCCAGCACGCCCAGGCCGGCCATGGCCAGCGCCAGCGATTGCGGCTCGGGCACGGCGGGCAGCACGGCCGACACGCTCACGTTGTTCAGGCCGATGATCTGGTCGGGCGAGGTGGGCTTGCCGTTGTCGTCCACCCAGCGCAGGTAGACGCTGGCACCGGCGGCCACCGCGCTGCTCAGCGTGATGTGGGCATCGCTGACCGTGGTCACGCCGATGCTGTTGGGCACCTCGGCGATGCTCGGGTTCAGGGCCGACACATTGGTCCAGCTGCTGCCGTCCAGGCTGTAGAACAGCTGGTAGCCGGGCAGCTCCTCCACCGTGCTCACGGTGCTGAAGCGGCGGGTGTCGTAGCTCAGCACCAACTCGGTGACGGCCACGCCGGTGTCGTTGCTCAGCGTGAGCTGCAACGCAGCACCGGTGACGCTGGTGGGCGAAGTGGCCAGCACGCGGTCGGCGGTGTTGGTGCTGGAATAGGCCGCGTTGAAGCCGGTGATCTTGGTGCCCGAGGGACTGCTGGTGGCGGTCAGGCCGCTGCTGGCAGCCACCATCGAGGCCACGCTGTCGCTGCCATTGGCGGTGATCGAGGTCAGCCAGGTGGTGTGGCTGCCCGAATCCCCCACGAACACCGACCAGCCCAGGGGCGCGGTGGTGCCGCTCGTGCCCATGGCATCGAAATTCTCGGCGTAGCCGTTGGACGTGAGGCCGGCGACGTTGGCCGCGTGCACGGGCGTGAGCGACAGCACGGCGGCCGCGGCCACGAGGGAGGAGAGAAGAAGACGGGTGGACATGGGTTGCTCCTGGTACGGATGGGTGGCTGCACCGGAATCCCCACGCGCGCCGCGCCCCACAAGCGTCCGTCGGCCCCCTTGGACGGCGGCGGGCCAGGTACTGCTTCCAGACGACGTGCACGAGGACCGCGAAACGGCACTGCGCTCGAAAAACAGGCGCGATGCTAGGAAGCCCCCATGTCAGCCACGCGGATGCACCAAGCTGGCGCAGTGAGCCGAACGGACCATGTCCTTGGCAGGTCCAGACAAAAGCCGTCACAAAGCACCTGAACCGGACATCAACGACACGGTTCTTTACGCGGGCGTTCAATCACCGTTCATCCCTGGGTCAATCCCCGTTCACGGATCGTCACCCTTGATGGCTCAAGTTATGCGCGGCGCATGCCGATAGCCGGTTTTCCCATGTCGCGCATTTGCGCCAGGAGCAGACATTGGCCGCTGTCCTTCCCGCCCCCGATCACTTCCATCCCGCCGCCGCGGATACCGGCCTGGCGAAGACCACTGCCGCCCCTGGCGCCCACACCGCCCTGAAAGGCCTGTCGCTCAACGCCAAGCTGTGCCTGGCCGCCTCGGTCTGCACCATCGCCAGCCTGGTGGTCACCGGCGTGGCCGTGGGCCTGCGCAGCAGCCAGGCCGCCGAGGAATCGGCCAAGCAGAGCGTGCGCGCCACCGGCCTGTACGCCGCCAGCCAGGTGCAATCGGACCTGCAGGCCACGTTCAAGTCCATCGGTGCGCTGGCCACGGCCTTGCAGATGGCCCGCAGCGCTGACAACCCGCCGCCGCGCGAGCAGCTCGACGCCACGCTCAAGCGCCTGCTGGAGCAGCACACGCCCTGGCTGGCCTCCTACTCGCTGTGGGAGCCCAACGCGCTGGACGGCAAGGACGCCGAGCACGTGAGCAAGGGCCCGCAGGACGACGCCACCGGCCGCTTCATCTCCTACTGGAACCGCGGCGCCGGCGACATCAAGGTCGAGCCGCTGCTGGATTACGAGAAGGCCGGCGCCAACGACTGGTATGACATCCCCCGCCGCACCGGCAAGGCCACGCTGGTCGAGCCCTACCTGTACAAGGTGAGCGGCAAGGACGTGCTGATCACGTCCCTCGTCACGCCCATCGCGTTGAACGGCAAGTTCGTCGGCATCGTCGGCGTCGACCTGCTGCTCGAAGGGCTGCAGAATAAACTGGGCGAGGTCAAAAGCCTGGATGGCGCCGAAGTGCAGCTGATCTCGGCCGGCGGCAAGTACGTCAGCCACCCCGATGCCAAGAAGATCGGGACGGATGCGGCTGACCTGTCGCCCGAGGCGCTGGACGCCGTGCGCAAGGGCCTGCCCTATGAATACACCGATGCCACCGGCCACGTGCGCGTGCTGACCCCGGTGCGCCCCGATCCCGATGCCTTCCCCTGGGCCCTGTGCATCCATTACACCGAGGCGGCCGCCCAGGCCCCCGCCCGCTCGATGATGGCCCTGGTGGCCGGCATCGCCGTGGTCTGCGCGCTGCTCGCGGTGGGCGCCCTGCTGACGGTGGTGACCCGGCTGACACGCCCCGTGCGCGAACTGGCGACCACGATGGACGCATTGGCCGGCGGCCAGAGCAACCTGCGCGTGGAGTTGCCCGTGCGCGGCAGCGACGAGCTGGCCCGCATCTCGCGCTCCTTCAACCAGTTCGTGGCCAAGCTGCGCGGCGCGTTTGAAGACGTGCGCAACACCAGCGGTTCGGTCGATGGCGCGGCCGGCGAGATCTCCGTGGGCAACTCGGACCTGTCGTCGCGCACCGAACAGCAGGCCAGCAACCTGGAGGAGATCTCCGCCTCCATGGTGCAGCTGTCGCAGGGCGTGCAGAACAGCGCGCAAACCGCCCGCCAGGCCGACACCCTGTCGCGCCAGGCGGGTGAAACCGCAGAGCGCAGCCAGCATGTGATGCAGGACGCCATCAAGGCGATGGAAGAGGTGGGCGACTCCAGCAAGCGCATCGCCGACATCACCGCCGTGATCGACGGCATCGCCTTCCAGACCAACATCCTGGCGCTGAACGCCGCCGTGGAAGCGGCCCGCGCCGGCGAGCAAGGCCGCGGCTTCGCGGTCGTGGCCTCCGAGGTGCGCACCTTGGCGCAGCGCGCCGGCACCGCCGCCAAGGACATCAAGGCGCTGATCGGTGAATCGTCCGCGCGGGTCGAGGTGGGCACCGAGCGCATCAAGGTCTCGGGCGGCGCGCTGGCCGAGCTGGTGACCGTGGTCAACGAGGTCTCGGGCCTGATCAACACCATCAGCCACTCCAGCGTGGAACAGGCCCAGGGCATCGCGCACGTGGAGGTGGCCATCGGCCAGCTCGACAGCATGACGCAGCAGAACGCCGCGCTGGTGGAACAGGCCGCCGCCGCGGCCGACTCGCTCAAGCAGCAGACGCAGCGCCTGACGGGCACGCTGGCCGAGTTCATCTGAACCATTCAGCTCCGAGCAAACCAGGGCTGGCCGCGTGAAAGCGGGCCGGCCCTTTTCGCGTCAGGCGCTGGCCAGTTCGCGCAGGTCCACCACCGCCTCCACCCCGAACGCGGGCGAGAGCAGGTGGTCCACCAGCTTGTGCGCGACCTCCACGGGCGATTCGAGCTGGCCCTCACGCTTCAGCGCCTCGAAGCGCGCGCGCAGCGGGAAGTCATCTTCGCTGGCCGCGCGGATGTCGGACTGCATCTCGGTGTCGATCACACCGGGCGCCACGCTGCTGATCAGCAGGCCGGGCACCTCGTCGAGCTGGCTGGCACGCGCGTGCATGTCCAGCGCGGCCTTGGTGGCGCAGTACACGCTCCAGCCCGCGTAGGGCTTGCGGGCCGCACCACTGGAGACGTGCAGCACGCGGCGCTGCACCTTGTCGTCTGTGGATGCCACCAGGGCATTGGCCAGCAGCAACGGCGCCGTCACGCTCAAAGCCACCGCCTGGGCCAACTGCGCCGCGTCCAGGATGCCCGCCGCGCCCATGGGCTGCACCACGCCCGCGTTGTTGACCAGCAGCACGCGCTCGGCGCCCTCGGTGAAGCGTGCCAACGTGCCGGCCTGCAGCCAGGCCTGCAGATGGGCCGTGTCGGCCAGGTCCAGCGCGGTCTGCTGAAGCAGGCCCGGGTAGCGGCCGGCCAGGGCCTCGTTCGTGGCCCGCGACAGGCCCAGCACGGCAATGCCCCGGCCTAGCAGGTCGGCCGCGATGGCCTCGCCCAACCCGCGGCTGTGCCCGGTGACGATGGCTTGGGGGGTGGCGGGTGTGCGCATTGTTCTTGTGCAGCGTCAGTGGCGATGACGCCGATTCTGCGCTGCACAAGCGCCCCACCGCCCTGCACCAGGCCTTGAAACCTCGGCCTCGGCAGGGCGATCAGGCCTGGCCCAGCTGGGCCCGCAGATCCCCCACCTGCTGGCGCAGGGCCTCGTTCTCGGCCGTCAGGTCGGCCACGCGCAGGCGCAGGCTGGCCAGTTCGTCGTTCACGGCCACGTCGGCGTCCGACACCTCGGCGGGCACCTCGTCCTTGGGCTTGCGCTTGGCCTCGCGCACGCGCTTGGCGGCCTGCTTGAGCTCGTCGGCACCGGCCGTGGCGGCCGCCACCTGCTCTTCGGCCGGCAGGCTGGCCACCGCCGCAGCGGCGTTGATGGAGATCGCCCCCGAACGCACGGCCGCCACCACCTCGGGCGCGGCCTGCTTCTGGATCTTCTCGATCATCACGACCTGGCTGCTGCTCAGGCGCGCGGCCCGGGCGATGGCCTCGCGGCTGTTGAGCGACGGCGCGGGTGGCACCTCCACGGCAGACGAAGGCGCGTGACCTGATGCCAGCCCGGCGCCATCCGCCGCATCCCAGGGCGCGGCCCCGGCCGCCACCGGATCAGCCTGGGCAGACGGCGGCGCCGAGGCCGCCGCTTCCTCCGGCATCTGCGCGCGCCGCTCGGCCAGGATCTCCTTCTTGCGCAGCGCCAGCACGCCCCGCTGGAAATCGGACACGCTGCGCCGGCCCAGGTGCTGGTCGATCATCCACAGGTGCACGTCTTCCATCGACTTGAAGCGCGTGTTCTGCACCGTCTGGAAGGGCAGGCCGTGCTTGGTGCAGATGCCGTAGCGGTTGTGGCCGTCCACCAGCACATCGCCCCACAGCACCAGCGCATCGCGGCAGCCTTCGGCCAGGATGCTGCGCTCCAGCGCATCGTGCTCGTCCGGGGTCAGCGGGTCGATGTAGGCTTTGAGTTCTTCGTTGACGACGATGTTCATGGGGCGCGGGCACGGCAGGATCGGAAAAGCCGGCGCATTCTAATGAATGAATCAGGCGTCGTCGGGCGGGCCCACCCACAACCGATGGGGGCCGGCGCCCTGCTCGCCCAGGCGGTCCAGCGGGTTGCGCAGGCGGCAACGGTCGATCGACAGGCAGCCGCAGCCGATGCAGTCGTCCAGCGTGTCGCGCAGGCGCTTGAGCTGGGCCATGCGCTCGTCCAGCTCGGTGCGCCAGGTGCTGGACAGGCGCTCCCAGTCGGCGCGCGTGGGTGCCGCCGTGGCCGGCAGCGTGGACAGGGCGTCCTGGATGTCCGCCAGCGAGATGCCCACGCGCTGCGCCACGCGGATGAAGCTCACACGCCGCAGCACATCGCGCGCATAGCGGCGCTGGTTGCCGCTGGTGCGGTGGCTGTGGATCAGTCCGCGCGATTCGTAGAAGTGCAGCGTGGACACCGGCACCCCACTGCGACGCGCCACCTCGCCCACGGACAGCTGCGCCGGAAAGCCCAGGTCCTCGAGCGTCACGACCGTGTTGGCCGATTCAGGCGTGCAGGTCTTGCGTTTCATGGCCCCTCCAACAAATGCTTGACCTCAACTTTACTTGAGGTTTCAGACTGGGCACCCTGCACCTGGATTGCAGCGCCACCTTTGAGAGACACCATGAACCGAGACCATTTCACGGCCACCGCCAGTGCCCTGGCCGACGCTGTCCACGCCCCGTTCCAGCCTGCCGTGCTGCGCGTGGACAAGTTCAACGTGCCTGCCGAGGCCCTGCGTCCCTTCCTCAACCGCATGAAGCGCACGCAGCGCACCCTGCGCACGCTCGATGGCTGTCTGCGCGCGATGCTGCTCACGCAGACGGGCGGGGCCAGCGGCTTCAACGTGGTCGCGCTGGTGGAATGGGCCGATGCCGGCGCGCTCGACGCCGCCCAGGCCTTCATGCGCCAGCGCTTCGAAGAGACCGGCTTCGATCCCGCCGCCTTCGCGCGGGCACTGGGCGTGCAGGCCGATCTGGGCTTCTACCAGCCGGCCTGAGCGGTGCCGTCGGCGCGCTCAGCGCACGCGCTCGCGGTGTGTCTCCTCGTGCATGGCACGGCCGGCGGGCATCACCAGGTCGGGCAGCGCCAGCAAGCCCACCAGCCGCATGGATTGCGTGTCCGCCACCACTGGCAGGCGGCTCACGTTCAGCGCCGACAGGCGGCCCGCTGCGGTGCGGGCTGTGTCGGTGGGCAGCAGCACCATCTCGGCATCGAGCGGGGGCAGCAGGTCGGCGCAAGGGCGTCCTTGCCCAGCCACCTCGGCGAAGTCCTGGCGATCGAGCATGCCCAGCAGGCGACCGTCGCGCACCACGGGATAGGCGCGGTGGCGCTGTCCCTGGCCGAAATGCGTGACCCAGGCCTCCTGCGCGGGCAGGTCCGCCTGCAGCGTCACCAGCTGCGTGCTCATCAGCTCGCCCACGTGCTGGCGCTCCAGCGGATCGACCCCGTACTCGCGCCACACGTGCAGACCCCGCCGCGCGATCTTCTCCGTCATGATCGAACGGCGCAGCACCAGCGAGGTGAAGCCGTAGGCCACCGTCACCGTGAGCAGCAGGGGCAGCAAGGCGCTCGTGTCATGCGTCAGGCCCAGCGCGAACACGATGGCCGTGAGCGGCGCGCCCAGCATGCTGCCCAGCACGCCGGCCATACACACCAGCGCCCACAAGCCCGGCGAGCCGCCCGGCAGCCAGGGCGCGCTCAGCACGCCCAGGCCTGCACCCAGCATCAGCACCGGCGCCAGCACGCCGCCCGACGTGCCCGAGCCCAGCGCCACCAGCCAGACCACGGCCTTCACCGCCAGCAGCGCCAGCACAGCCTCCACGGCCAGGCGGTGGTTCAGCAGGTCGCCGATCACGTCGTAGCCCACGCCCAGCGCGCGCGGCTGGAAGTAGCCGCCCACGCCCACCACCAGGCCGCCCAGTGCCGGCCACCACATCCAGTGCAGCGGCAGCCGCGCGAAGCCATCCTCGATGCGGTACAGCGCCAGCGTCAGCACCGAGGCCAGCCCGCCGCACAGCAGCCCCGCCAGCACGCAGGACACGAGCGCCATCGTGGTGGGCGCCGGCGTCTGCAGCGCGAACAGCGGCCCGGCGCCGAACACCCACGGCCGAAGGAAGCCGGCCACCGCGCAGGCCAGGGCCACGGGCAGCAGGCTGCGCGGGCGCAGCTCGAACAGCAGCAGTTCCACCGCCAGCAGCACGGCGGCCACCGGCGTGCCGAAGATGGCCGTCATGCCGGCGCAGGCCCCGGCCACCAGCAGCGTCTTGCGCTCGGCCGCCGTGAGATGCAGGTACTGCGCGATCAGCGAGCCCACCGAGCCGCCCGTCATGATGATCGGCCCTTCGGCGCCGAAGGGCCCGCCACTGCCGATCACGATGCCCGACGACAGTGGCTTGAGCACCGCCACCTTGGGCGACATCGCGCTGCGTCCGAACAGGATCGCCTCGATGGCCTCGGGGATGCCGTGCCCGCGGATGCGCTCGCTGCCATAGCGCGCCATCAGGCCCACGATCAGCCCGCCCACGGCCGGCACCAGCACCACCCACCAGCCCAGCGTGTGCTGCGCGGGTGAGCGGTCGGCCAGCGAGAGGCTGCCGTAGAAGAACAGATTGGTGAAGAAGCGGATCAGGTTCACCAGCAGCACGGCCGCGCCGGTGCTGCACACGCCGATCAGCGCGGCCACGCCGGCCAACAGCAGCAGGCGCTGGTCAACCCCGTAGTCGCGCTTGTGCGGTGCGTGGAAAGCGCTCATGCCCGCTCCTTGTCGTTGAACGAGGTGATGCGCGCCACGCGGAAGGTGCCTTGCAGCGATTGCAGCTCGGCCTCGTGCAGGGCCGCCAGCTTTTCCAGATGCCGGCGGCCGGCCGGCAGCAGGTGCAGCTCGACCACCCGGCCATCGGCTTCGCTGCGCTGGCGCGCCAACAGGCCCAGCGCCTCGCAGCGCGACACCAGCGACACCGTGGCGTTGTGCTTCATCTGCAGGCGCTCGGCCAGTTCGCCCACCGTGGCCCAGTCCCGCCCCGGAAAGCCCTGCACGTGCAGCAGCACCAGGTACTGCTGGGGCGTCAGCCCTTCGCGACGCGCCGCCGCCTCGCTGAAATGCAGGAAGCGGCGCAGTTGGTGCCGGAACTCCGACAGGGCCTCGTAATGGGATTTGTCCAGGGCGGGGGGCATGAAGGCAGACGGAACGGCTGGGGGCGAAAATATATCACGCCGTGATATATATAGCGGCACCTGAACGCCCTACCCCATCCGGGGGGATGGACGCCCACGGAACCCCGGCGGAAGATGCCTGCATGTACCCAGGTGAACGATTCAACAGCGTGACGCACCTGGCCGGCGCCGTGTTGGCCCTGGCCGGCTCGGCCGCGCTGGTGGCCCAGGCCATCCCCACCGGCGATGTCTGGAAGATCGTCGGCGTGAGCGTGTTCGGGCTGAGCATGGTGCTGCTGTACGCGGCTTCCACGCTGTACCACAGCCTGCGCGGTCCGGCCAAGCAGTGGTGGGCCAAGGCGGACCACTGCGCCATCTACCTGCTGATCGCCGGCACCTACACGCCCTTTGCGCTGATCGGCTTGCAGGGCACGTGGCGCTGGGCGCTGCTGTCGGCCATCTGGGCGCTGGCGCTGCTGGGCATCGCCAAGGAGCTCTGGCTGGGGCGCGAGAAGGTGCCCTCGGTGCCGCTGTACCTGCTGATGGGCTGGCTGGGCATCACGGCGGTGGTACCGCTGGCGCACAGCCTGTCCACCACCGGCCTGATGTGGCTGCTGGCGGGCGGGCTGTTCTACACGGTGGGCGTGGTCTTCTACGCCATGGACGGCCGCTGGCGGCATTCACACGGCGTGTGGCACCTGTTCGTGCTGGGCGGCACCACCAGCCACTACGTGACCGTGATGCGCTTCCTGGTCTGAGCCATGAGCCATTCGGCCCATGGCGGCGAACATCAAGCGGCCGGACCAGCCGCCGCGCCCGGAGGGCCGAACCATTTCACCCGCGAGCCGTAGGGCAGCGCGTCCACCGGGCGGATCAACTGGCGGTGCAGCAACTCGTCGACCACCTCATGGGCCGCGTCCATCGAGACGCCTTCGTCCAGCAGGGCCAGCAGGTCGGCCAGCGGGGTGTACCCCGTCATCATCAGCAGCAGCCGCTGCGCTTCCCGGTTCAGGCCGTTGTCCTGCCGCAGGGCAGTCACGCGCCCCTGGTCGGTGCGCTCGAAAACGGTGTCGTGCAGGCTGGTGTCCATGGCGGTCCTCACATGGTTCGCGCTTTCGGCAGGGGTGGTCCGAAAACTGGGGCGACCGACTCGTGGCCGATCCGACAGCTTCACTTTATGTCAGCCCGGCGTCTGCCGTGCCATGTCCCACCCGCCACCAAGCCCTTGCTTGACGTGACCCGAAAAGGGGTTTGGGCTCCCCGGCACCGCCGAAATTTCGGGCGAGTGCTAACATTGGCACAAGTGCCACCGCTTTAAAAGACCGTCCCTTAAAGACGCTGCCGGCCCTGCCTTCGCACTGCGCGATGGCCTTCGAGGCCACCCCCGACTTGATCACACGGCACCTGTTTCTGCGTTGCGCCAGCACGCCCGTGCCCCCGTCCGGTGATCGCCCGAGACGCCTGGCATGCCGCGTGATGCGGCCACCATCCCGTCAACCGCTGTCAAGGAGGCCGAATGGCCAAGGAAGAACTGATCGAAATGTCTGGTGTCGTCGAGGAAATCCTCCCGGATTCCCGCTACATCGTGCTGCTGGACAACGGTCACAAGCTCATCGCCTACACCTCGGGCAAGATGCGCAAGAACCACATCCGCATCCTGGCCGGCGACAACGTGTCGCTGGAGCTGTCGCCCTACGACCTGACCAAAGGCCGGATCACGTTCCGCCACCTGGCACCGTCGTCGCGCGGCCCGGGCGGCCCCGGCCCGGCTCACCGCCGCCGCTGAGCGGTCCGCCGGCCGAGCACGCCCGCGCAGCGCCGTCTCAGCCCACCGCGCCTGCGCGCGCCAGCATCGCGTGCAACAGCACGTTGCAGCCGGCTTCCAGGTGTTCGGATTTGGCGTCCTCGATCTCGTTGTGGCTGATGCCGTCCTTGCACGGGACGAAAATCATGCCCGCCGGCGCCAGGCGCGCCACGTAGACGGCATCGTGCCCCGCCCCCGATACGGTGGGCATGTTCGAGTAGCCCAGCGCCTCGGTGGCCTGGCGCACCGCCGCCACGCAGCCGGCCTCGAACGGCACGGCCGGGTAGTGCGACACCTCCTGCACGGCCACGCTCAGGCCCGATTGCGCCGCCACTTGCGCGCAATAGGCGCGGATCTCCGCGTCCATCTGGTCCAGCAGTTCGTTGCTGACATTGCGCAGGTCCATCGAAAACTTCACGCGTCCCGGGATCACGTTGCGACTGTTGGGGTGCACCTGCACCATGCCGACGGTGCCGCGCCCGTGCGGCTGGTGCCGCATGGCCACGGCCACCACCTCCTGCATGATCTTCGTGGCCACCTGCAAGGCATCCTGGCGCAGGCCCATGGGGGTGGGGCCAGCGTGGGCCTCCATGCCCGTCACGGTGCAGTCGTACCAGCGGATGCCCAGCACGGCCTCGACCACGCCGATGGTGATGTCGTGGTCCTCCAGCACGGGGCCTTGCTCGATGTGGGCCTCGAAGTAGGCGCCCACGGGGTGATCGCCCGGCACCTGCTCGCCCACGTAGCCGATGCGGCTCAGTTCGTCCTTCACCGTCTTGCCGTCGACATCCTGCGCGGCGTAGGCCGTCTCCAGGCTGAAGGCCCTGGCGAACACGCCCGAGCCCATCATCACGGGCACGAAGCGCGAGCCCTCCTCGTTGGTCCAGAAGGCCACCTCGATGGGTGCCTCGGTGCGGATGCCGCGGTCATTGAGCGTGCGCACCACCTCCAGGCCGGCCAGCACGCCGTAGTTGCCATCGAACTTGCCGCCGGTGGGCTGCGTGTCGATGTGGCTGCCGGTCATGATGGGCGGCAGGCTGTTGTCGCGGCCATCGCGGCGCATGAACACATTGCCGATCTGGTCGATGGTGATACTCATGCCGGCGTCGCGCGCCCATTGCACGACCAGGTCACGGCCTTGCCGGTCCAGATCGGTCAGGGCCAGGCGGCAGACGCCGCCCTTGGGCGTGGCGCCGATCTCGGCCAGCGTCATCAGCGATTGCCACAGGCGCTGGCCGTCGATGCGCAGGGCGCTCACGTCAGGTTCAACGGTGGGGGCGTCGAGTGTGCTCATGTCGATCTCCTCGTTCGTCGGCAGGTCAAGCCGCCATGGCGCGCCGCACCGAACTGGGCGCCGACAGCGCCGCCTTGCGTGACAGCGCGTCGAACACCGGCCCGAAAGCCGGGCGCTTCACGTACTGGCCCTGGCCAGGTTCCACGCGCAGATCGCCCTGCGCAAAGGCCAGGCGGCCATGGCTCAGCGTGTGCGAGGCCACGCCAGTCACCGTGCGGCCTTCGAAGAGGTTGAAGTCGTTCTTCGAGAACTGCGTGGCGGCGGACAGCCTCTTGGTGG
The DNA here is from genome assembly GCA_019112875.1 of Candidatus Aquabacterium excrementipullorum. Lineage (GTDB taxonomy): Bacteria > Pseudomonadota > Gammaproteobacteria > Burkholderiales > Burkholderiaceae_C > Aquabacterium > Aquabacterium excrementipullorum. The sequence goes on along the minus strand of DXIO01000071.1, from coordinate 18,338 downwards.
CGGCGGGATCCCACACGACCAGATCGGCATCCGCGCCCACGGCCACGCAGCCCTTGCGCGGGTAGAGGTTGAACAGCTTGGCCGTGTTGGCCGAGGTGACGGCCACGAACTCGCTGGGCGTGAGCTTGCCAGTGTTGACGCCCGCGTCCCAGACCACGCTCAGGCGCTCTTCCACGCCGCCGCAACCGTTGGGGATCTTGCTGAAATCGAGCTTGCCGGCGGCCTTCTGCGCCGCGCAAAAGGTGCAGTGGTCGGTGGCGGTGGTGTGCAGATGCCCGGCCTGCAGGCCTCGCCACAGCGCCGCCTGGTGCTCGGGCGCGCGAAAGGGCGGGCTCATCACGTGGGCGGCGGCGAACGCGAAATCCGGATCACGGTAAACGCTGTCATCGATCACCAAGTGGCCGGCCAGCACCTCGCCGTACACGCGCTGGCCACGTGCGCGAGCCCGGGCGATGGCCTCGGCCGCCTCGGCGCAGGACACGTGCACCACGTAGATCGGCACGTTGAGCACATCGGCGATGGCGATGGCGCGCTGCGCGGCCTCTGCCTCCACGGCGGGCGGGCGCGACAGCGGGTGCGCTTCGGGCCCGGTGATGCCCTTGGCCTTCATCTCCTGTTGCAGCAGGAAGACCAACTCGCCGTTCTCCGCATGCACGGTGGGCATGGCGCCCAGCTCCAGCGAGCGCCTGAAGCTGTTCACCAGCGTCTCGTCGTCGGCCATGATCGCGTTCTTGTAGGCCATGAAGTGCTTGAAGCTGTTTACGCCTTCGTCGCGCACCAAGGTGCCCATGTCTTCACGCACCGACTCGCCCCACCAGGTGATGGCCACGTGGAAGCTGTAGTCGGCCGCGGCCTTCTCGGCCCAGCCGCGCCAGGTGCGGTAGGCGTCCATCAGCGGCTGCTTCGGATCGGGGATCACGAAGTCGATGATGCTGGTGGTGCCGCCGGCCAGGCCTGCGGCCGTGCCGGTGAAGAAATCGTCCTGCGTGACCGTGCCCATGAAGGGCAGCTGCATGTGGGTGTGCGGGTCGATGCCGCCGGGCATCACGTACTGGCCGCCGGCGTCGATCACGGTGGCGCCGGCAGGCCCCTCCAGGTTCTCGCCAACAGCGGCGATCACGCCATCGACACACAGCACATCGGCACGCGCTTCACGGTCGGCGTTGACGACGGTGCCGCCGCGGATCAGGACGGGAGGGAGGTTGCTCATGGCAGGTCTCCTGGGGGGACTGGAGAAGTGGACATGCCCCGTCGGCCAGGCCGCGCGGAGCGGGCGGATCAGTTGGCGCTCAGGCGGGCGCGGCCTCCGGTGCCGCGCGCTGGTTCACCTCGGCCATCGGGTTGTTCGGGTGCGCCGTCCAGTTCAAGGGCTCGGCCTTCACGGGCTCGCCCGTGCGCTTGTCCAGTTCGCCGGGCATGAGGCTGCGCAGGTTGATCGCGCCCTCCACCGGGCACACCGACACGCACAGGTTGCAGCCCACGCACTCTTCTTCCTTGACCTCGAAGTGGCGCACGCCGTCCTTCTTGGCGGTGATGGCCTGGTGCGAGGTGTCCTCGCAGACCACGTGGCAGCGGCCGCACTCGATGCACTTGTCCTGGTCGATCACGGCCTTGGACACGTGATTGAGGTTCAGGAACTTCCAGTCCGTCACGGTGGGCACGGCGCGGCCCACGATCTCGTCGACCGATTTGAAGCCCACCTCGTCCATGTAGTTGGAGAGGCCATCGGCCATGTCCTGCACGATCTTGAAGCCATGCACCATCGCGGCCGTGCACACCTGCACCGTGCCCGCGCCCAGGGCGATGAAATCGAGCGCATCGCGCCAGGTGCCCACGCCGCCGATGCCGGAGATGGGGATGTGCGAAGTCTCATGGGTGCGCGCGATCTCGGCCACCATGTTCAGCGCGATGGGCTTGACGGCCGGGCCGCAGTAGCCGCCGTGCGAGCCCATGCCGCCGGTGCTCGGCACCATCGTCAGCGAGTAAGGATCGACCCCCATGATCGAGTTGATCGTGTTGATCAGCGACACCGCATCCGCGCCGCCGCGCACCGCCGCCATGGCCGGCTGGCGGATGTCGGTGATGTTGGGCGTGAGCTTCACGATCACCGGCATCTTGCTGTAATGCTTGCACCACTCGGTGACCATCTGGATGTACTCGGGCACCTGGCCCACGGCCGCGCCCATGCCGCGCTCGCTCATGCCGTGCGGGCAGCCGAAGTTCAGCTCGATGCCATCGGCGCCCGTGTCTTCCACCATGGGCAAGATGCGTTTCCACGAGGCCTCGTTGCAGGGCACCATCAGCGAGACCACCATCGCGCGGTCAGGCCAGTCGCGCTTGACCTGCGTGATCTCGCGCAGGTTCAGGTCGAGCGGGCGGTCGGTGATCAGCTCGATGTTGTTGAAGCCCATGACGCGCCGGTCGTGCGAGAGCAGCGTCGTGTAGCGCGGCCCGCTCACGTTGACCACGGCCGGGTCTTCGCCCAGCGTCTTCCACACGACACCGCCCCAGCCCGCCTCGAAGGCGCGGACCACGTTGTAGGCCTTGTCGGTGGGCGGCGCGGAGGCCAGCCAGAAGGGGTTCGGCGTCTTGATGCCGGCGAAGGTGGTGCTCAGATCGGCCATGGTGGGGACACTCCTTGGGATCGCTCAGGTCAACTGGTTTCAGGCCAGGGCGGCCAGCGCCGCCTGCTTGCTCAGATGGAAGTGGATGGCTTTCGCGGCCTGCTTGCCGTCCTCCACCGCCTCGACGGTGAGGTCGCGGCCACCGGCGCGGCAGTCACCGCCAGCCCACACGCCGGGCACGGAGGTCTTGCCCATGTCGTCCACGGCCAGACGACCGTCCTGCATGGCAAAGCCCGCGTCCACCGCCCACGCCGATTCCTCGAAGCGCTGGCCGATGGCCTTGAGCACCATGTCGGCGGGCAGCACCTCCTGCTCGCCCGTGGGCTTCACGCGGCCGTCCACCAGATGCTGGTGCGCCAGGGTGATGCCATTCACATGGCCATCGACCGACTGCAAGGCCACAGGGGCCAGCCAATGGCGGATCGTCACGCCATTGGTCTGCGCCCACTGCTGCTCGTCTCGCGAGGCGGACATGGCTTCAGGCCCGCGGCGGTAGACCATCGTCACCTCTTCGGCGCCCAGCAGCCTGGCCTGCACGGCCGCGTCCACCGCCGTCATGCCGCCGCCGATCACCACCACGCGGCGGCCGATGGGCAGCGTCGCCAGGTCGGCCGCCTGGCGCAGCTCGGCGATGAAGTCCACCGCGTTGCGCACGCCCTTCAAGGCGTGTTCATCGGGCAGCCCCAACTGGTTGACCGCGCCCAGGCCCAGGCCCAGGAACACCGCGTCGTATTGGCCGCGCAGCTCTTCCAGCTGCGCCGCCGTGCGCAGCCGCCAGCCGGTCTGCACCGTGATGCCACCGATCGACAGCAGCCAGCGGATCTCGCGCTGCGCGAAATCGCCTGCCGTCTTGTACGAGGCCAACCCGTATTCGTTGAGGCCACCGGCCTTCTCGTGGGCATCCAGAATCACCACCTCGTGGCCCTGGCGAGCCAGCGTGTGCGCACAGGCCAGCCCGGCCGGGCCGGCCCCCACCACCGCGACGCGCCTGCCCGTGGATTCGGCCCGTGTGAACAGCGGCGCCACGCCGTCGGCCATCGCGGCCTCGACCGCATGGCGCTGCAGGCGACCGATCTCGATGGGCTTGCCCTGCTCGGTGTTGCGCACGCAGACCTGCTCGCACAGCTCTTCCGTCGGACACACGCGGGCGCACATGCCGCCCAGCGGGTTGGCCTCCAGGATGGCCCGCGCCGCGCCACGCAGGTTGCCGTCGGCGATGCGGTGGATGAAGGTGGGCACGTCGATGCCGGTCGGGCAGGCCGTCTGGCAGGGCGCGTCATAGCAGTACAGACATCGCTCGGCCTCGATCACCGCCTGGGCATGGCTCAAGGGTGGGCTGGCATCGCCGAAACGGGCGGCGTAGTCGCCAGGCGGCAGACGGCCGGCCTGGACATCAGGGAGGGGGCACTCAGACACGCTGACTCTCCTGTTGGCAGGAACCTGACCAAATGGTCAGGTTTTCAACAGAAGCTCTAGCGCGAACCGTGCCAGGTGTTTTCAGCCCGGTTCGCCCCAAGTGCGTGCGCCCTGCCCCAAGGCCAGGGTCCGTCAGCCTTAACCCAGTCTGCATGGCCTTGCCGAGCCAGCGTTCCTGACGCGCCTTTGACCGGCGTCAGCCTCCAAGCGTCGCGTGAACGACAGATGCCCGGCGCCCCGTGGCCTACAGTGCAGCCCAGGCACTCAAGCAGCCCAGCCACCAGGAGCCGGCATGAAGACCCTCACCGAACAGCTGACACAGTACGCCAGCTACCACCGCGACCGCCGCAACGTCCTCACCCACTTCGTCGGCATCCCCATGATCGTGCTCTCGGTGAGCACCTTGCTGGCGCGCCCCGTGCTGGGGCAGTGGGCGCTGGGCTCCGCCACGGTGGACGTGACCCCATCGCTGCTGCTCAGCCTGCTGGCCGCCGTGTTCTACCTGCGGCTGGATCTGCGCTATGGCCTGGTGATGGCACTGTGGCTGGCCGCCTCCAACCACGTGGGGCGGCAACTGGCACTGGAGGGCACCGCGCTGTGGCTCGGGTCCGGCGCCGGCCTGTTCATCGTCGGCTGGGCCATCCAGTTCCTCGGCCACGCCTGGGAAGGCCGCAAGCCCGCCTTCGTCGACGACCTGATCGGCCTGGCCATGGGCCCGCTGTTCGTCGTGGCCGAACTCGGCTTCTTCCTGGGCCTGCGGCGAGACCTGTTCAAGGCCGTCGAAGCCAACGCCGGTGAGATGCACTGAGCCTGCGGCTGTCTACCAGAACGACAAAGGGGCCTCACGGCCCCCTTTTTTTGCGGCGGCGGCCCGCACATGGCCGCCTGCGCTCAACGAAGGCTCATGCCGCCTGTTGCGCCTTGGCCTGCGCCAGCAGCGTCTCGGCATCGCTCACCTTGAAGGCACCGCCTTCTTCGAGGTTCAGCGCCGTCACCACGCCATCCTTGGCCAGCAGCGAGTAGCGGATCGAGCGCAGGCCCAGGCCCTTGGCGCCCAGGTCCAGCGTCAGGCCGGTGGCCTTGGCGAATTCCGCGCTGCCGTCCGCCATGAAACGCACCTTGCCGTCGGCCTTGAGCTCGCGTGCCCAGGCGCCCATCACGAAGGCGTCGTTCACCGACACGCACCAGATCTCGTCCACACCGGCCGCCTTGAAGGCCTCGGCCTGCTCGATGTAACCCGGCGCATGGCGCGCCGAGCAGGTGGGCGTGAAAGCGCCCGGCACGCCGAAGATGGCCACCGTCTTGCCGGCCGTGGCCTGGGCGATGTCGAAGGCGTTGGGGCCCAGGCTGCAGCCATTGCCTTCCACCTCGATGTACTCGAACAGCGTGCCGGCGGGCAGCTTGTCACCTTGCTTGATCATCTGAAACTCCGTTGAAAGCGTTTGGTGCCTGCCTGGATGCAAGAAGCGGTGCAGGAGTCAGGCGCACAAAGAAAAACCGGCCGCCAGTATCACTGACAGCCGGTTCGGCCTGCAGGGCCGCGGCGCTAAAGCCACGTCCTGCGGTGCGTTTGATCCCTCGCGGGATCGATCAGATCACGATCAGACCGCTTGAGCCTTCTCGACCAGACGGGTCACGACCCAGTTCTTGGTCTTGGACAGCGGGCGGCTCTCGGTGATCTCGACCACGTCGCCGATGTGGAACTCGTTGTTCTCATCGTGGGCGTGGTACTTGCGCGAGTGCGCAACGATCTTGCCGTAGAGCTCGTGCTTGGAACGACGCTCGACCAGGACCGTGACGGTCTTGGCGCGGGCATCGGACACCACCTTGCCCACGAGGGTGCGGGTAACCTTGACCTTGGTCGCGGTTTGAGCTTCCGTCATTTGGCGGCTCCTTGCTTCTTCTTCTCGGTCAGGATCGTCTTGACGCGAGCGATGTCGCGACGAGTCTTGCCCAGCACCGAGTGGTCGTTGAGCTGCTGGGTACCACGCTGCATGCGCAGGTTGAAGTGGGACTTCAGCAGTTCCTTGATTTCCGTTTCCAGCGCGGCCACATCCTTGGCGCGCAGTTCAGAGGCTTTCGCCATGTCTTTCTCCTTGCGCGTCAGTTAGATGCCGAACTCACGGCCCACGAAGGTCGTGGACAGCGGGAGCTTGGCAGCAGCCAGCTTGAAGGCTTCGCGAGCGAGCTCTTCAGGCACACCTTGGATTTCATAGAGCACCTTGCCGGGCGTGATTTCAGCCACGTAGTACTCCACGTTACCCTTACCGTTACCCATACGGACTTCGGCCGGCTTTTGCGAGATCGGCTTGTCCGGGAAGATGCGGATGAAGATACGGCCGCCACGCTTCACGTGACGCGAAATGGCGCGACGGGCAGCTTCGATCTGGCGAGCCGTGATGCGACCACGCTCGGTGGCCTTCAGGCCGAAATCGCCGAAGGACACGTCGGCGCCACGGGTGGCGACACCCGTGTTGCGGCCTTTGTGCTCCTTGCGGAACTTGCGACGATTAGGTTGCAACATGTTTATTCTCCTTTGGCCTCGGCGGCAGGCGCGGCCTTGCGGACACGCTTGGCACCGGCACCGGCGTCAGCCGACGCGGCAGGCTTGTCGCTGCCGTCGGCCGGCGCGCCATCAGCACGCGGGGCACCACGACCTGCGCCAGGACCACGGGGGCCACGGCGGTCGTTCGGACGGTCGCTGCGGGGACCGCGGCGGTTGCGGCGGTCGTCTTCGCGGTCGTCACCCTTGAGCACAGGGGCTTCGCCATTGGCCAGGCGGTCGCCACGGTAGACCCACACCTTCACGCCGATGATGCCGTAGGTCGTCTTGGCTTCGGAGAAGCCATAGTCGATGTCGGCCTTCAGGGTGTGAAGGGGCACGCGGCCTTCGCGGTACCACTCGGTACGGGCGATTTCGATGCCGTTCAGGCGGCCACCGGACATGATCTTGATGCCCTGGGCGCCCAGGCGCATCGCGTTCTGCATCGCGCGCTTCATGGCGCGGCGGAACATGATGCGCTTTTCCAGCTGCTGCGTGATCGAGTCGGCGATCAGTTGGGCATCGACTTCAGGCTTGCGCACTTCTTCGATGTTGACCGACACCGGCACGTTCAGGCGCTTGGCCAGTTCGAGCTTCAGGTTCTCGATGTCCTCGCCCTTCTTGCCGATCACCACGCCCGGACGCGCCGAGAAAATGGTGATGCGGGCGCTCTTGGCGGGGCGCTCGATCAAGATGCGCGACACGGCCGCGTTCTTGAGCTTCTTCTTCAGGAATTCGCGGACTTCCAGGTCTTCAGCCAGCATCGAGGCGAAATTGCGGTTGGTGGCGTACCAACGCGATGCCCAGTTGCGGGTGACGGCCAGGCGGAAGCCGGTTGGGTGGATTTTCTGTCCCATAGTCAGCCTCTGCTTAGTTGCCCACGGTCACATAGATGTGGCAGGTCGGCTTGCTGATGCGGTTGCCACGGCCCTTTGCACGGGCGGTGAAACGCTTCAGCGTGGTGCCTTGCTCCACATAGATGGTCTTGACCTTCAGTTCGTCGATGTCGGCACCGTCGTTGTGCTCGGCGTTGGCGATTGCCGACTCCAGAGCCTTCTTGATGATGCCGGCAGCCTTCTTTTGCGTGAAGGTCAGGATGTTCAGAGCCTGATCGACTTTCTTGCCACGGATCAGGTCCGCCACCAGTCGACCCTTGTCGACCGACAGGCGAACGCCGCGAACGATTGCTTTCGTTTCCATCGTCGCTGCTCCTTACTTCTTGGCTTTCTTGTCGCCGGGGTGACCCTTGAATGCACGGGTCAGGGCGAACTCGCCGAGCTTGTGGCCAACCATCTGGTCCGTCACGTACACGGGCACGTGCTGCTTGCCGTTGTGGACAGCGATCGTCAGACCGATGAACTCAGGCAGGATGGTGGAACGACGCGACCAGGTCTTGACTGGCTTTTTGTCCTTCGTGGCCACAGCCTTCTCGACCTTGGCCGAGAGGTGGTGGTCAATGAACGGACCCTTTTTAAGAGAACGAGCCATAGCAGCCTACCTCTTACTTTTTGCGACGCGACACAATGAAGGTCTGCGTGCGCTTGTTGTTGCGGGTGCGATAGCCCTTGGTCATCGTGTTCCAAGGCGACACGGGGACCTGACCTTCGCCAGTGCGGCCTTCGCCACCACCGTGCGGGTGATCCACCGGGTTCATGGCCACGCCGCGGACGGTCGGACGGATGCCCTTCCAGCGGATGGCGCCGGCCTTGCCGTACTGACGCAGGCTATGCTCTTCGTTGCTCACTTCACCGAGAGTGGCGCGGCATTCGATGTGGATCTTGCGAACCTCACCGGAGCGCAGACGCACTTGAGCGTAGGTGCCTTCACGGGCCATCAGGACGGCGGAGGTGCCGGCCGAACGCGCGATCTGACCACCCTTGCCAGGCAGCATCTCGATGTTGTGGATCGTCGAGCCCACGGGAATGTTGCGGATGGGCAGGGCGTTGCCAGCCTTGATCGGCGCTTCCGAGCCGCTCAGGATGGTGGAGCCGACTTCCAGGCCGCGCGGCGCGATGATGTAGCGACGCTCGCCGTCGGCATACACCACCAGGGCGATGTGGGCCGTGCGGTTCGGGTCGTACTCGATGCGCTCGACCTTCGCGGGGATGCCATCCTTGTTGCGCACGAAGTCGACCACGCGGTAGTGGTGCTTGTGACCACCGCCCTTGTGGCGCATCGTGATGCGGCCGTTGTTGTTGCGGCCAGCATTTTGCTTCTGGGGCTCGAGCAGCGAAGCTTCGGGCTTGCCCTTGTGCAGGTGCTTGTGCACCACCTTGACCACGCCACGGCGGCCGGGCGAGGTGGGTTTGACTTTGACGACAGCCATGATTACGCGGCCTCCCCGGAGAAGTTCAGCTCCTGACCGTCCTTGAGGGCCACGTAGGCCTTCTTGGCGTGGTCGCGGCGACCGATGCGGCCACCGAAGCGCTTGGTCTTGCCCTTCTGGTTCAGGACTTGCACGGACTTCACTTCGACCTTGAACAGCAGCTCGACGGCGGCCTTGATCTCGGGCTTGGTGGCATCGCGCAGCACCTTGAAGAGCACCTCGCCGCGTTCAGCGGCGGACGTGGCCTTTTCCGAAATGATCGGAGCGACCAGCACCTTCAGCAGGCGGCTTTCATCGAATTTGTTGAGGGTGCTCATGCGAACAACTCCTGCAGCTTGTCGATCGCACCCTTGGTCACGAGCACCTTCTTGTAGTGCACCAGCGACAGGGGATCGGCGTAACGGGGCTCGACAACCAGCACGTTGGGCAGGTTGCGCGCGGCCAGGAACAGGTTCTCGTCGATTTCTTCGGCGATCACCAGCACGTGGTCGAGCTGAAGGGCCTTCAGCTTGGCGGCCAGCAGCTTGGTCTTGGGCGCTTCCAGCACGATCGGATCGATCACTGCCAGGCGGCCTTCGCGGGCCAGCTGCGAGAAGATCGCAGCGACGCCAGCGCGGTACTGCTTCTTGTTGACCTTGTGCGTGAAGTTCTCGTCAGGGCTGTTCGGGAAAATCCGACCGCCCCCACGCCACAGCGGCGAGGACGACATACCGGCACGGGCGCGGCCCGTGCCCTTTTGACGCCACGGCTTCTTCGTGGTGTGCTTGACGGTTTCGCGGTCCTTCTGGGCGCGGGTGCCTTGGCGGGCGTTGGCTTGGTAAGCCACGACCACCTGGTGCACCAGGGCTTCGTTGTATTCGCGACCGAACACGTCGTCGGAGGCTTCGATCTTCGAAGCGACCTGACCTTGTTCGTTCAGGAGCTCAAGCTGTGCCATCACTGGGCTCCTTTCTTGATCTTGACCTTGACGGCCGGACGCACGGTGACGAAGCCACCCTTGGAGCCGGGAACGGCGCCACGGACCAGCAGCAGTTGACGGGCTTCGTCAACGCGCACGACGTCCAGGTTTTGCGTGGTCACGGTGTCATCACCCAGGTGACCCGACATCTTCTTGCCGGGGAACACGCGGCCAGGATCCTGCGCCATCGAGATGGAGCCGGGAACGTTGTGCGAACGCGAGTTACCGTGGGAGGCGCGCTGCGAACCGAAGTTGTGGCGCTTGATGGTTCCGGTGAAGCCCTTACCGATCGAGGTGCCTTGCACGTCGATCTTCTGGCCGGCCTGGAACAGGGCTGCGGGCGCAATGGTTGCACCAGCCTTGTACTCGGCGGCGACCTCGGGGGTCACGCGGAATTCCTTGCTGATTTCGCCGGCTTCGACGCCAGCCTTGGCCAGGTGACCAGCTTCTGGCTTGGTCACACGCGATGCCTTGCGGGCACCGAACACCAGCTGAACAGCGGTGTAGCCGTCGGTCTCAACGGTTTTGACCTGGGTCACGCGGTTGTTGGACACGTCGAGCACCGTCACAGGCACGGCGTCGCCGTCGTCTGTGTAGATGCGCATCATGCCCACCTTGCGGCCCAGCAATCCGAGACGATTGCTAAGACTCATGGTTCTTCTCCAGCCCCTATGGGGCCTTTTACACAATCCCGACAACGATTGGCCGGGGTGATTGGGCTTCCTGCACCGGCAAACAGCCCTGACCAGACTTGCGTCATGCGGCCATAGACTATCCACCCAATACGGGAAAGCCTGCGATCCTATCAGATCGGCAGACAGGGCGCAAGCATCGCGCTTAAAAATGATGCAGCCCGGCCTGGCGCATGGCGCAGGCCGGTCGCGGTGTGCGGGTGTGCGCCTCAGGCCGCCCGAGGTGGGCGGGCGACGATGTCGCGCAGCGCCTCGGCCAGGCGGTCGACGTCGGCGGCGCGGGTGAAGAGGGCGGGCGTGACGCGCACCACATCGCCCGAGGCCAGGCCCCCGCGGGCCACGGTGAAGATGCCGTGGCGCTCGCGCAGGGCAGTGGCGACGGCGCGGTTGTCGTCACGGCCCGGTTTTCCCGCCAGACGGAAACCGGTGATGCCGGCGACCAGGCGCGGATCGTCGGGTGTGAGGATGTCGATGCCGCCCAGGGCGCGGGCCTGCGTCACCCAGCGGTCGCGCAGGTAGCGGACGCGCGCCTCCTTGTGGGCGGCGCCCAGGGCCAGATGCAGGTCGAGCGCGGTGGGCACCGTGAGCACATTGGCGGTGTTGGTGGTGCCGCTGTGCACGCGGCGGCGCACGTCGTCCGGGCCGCGCGCCTCGTCGGCATCGACCAGGTGGGGCGCGATGGCGTCCAGCCGGCCCTTGCGTATATAGAGAAAGCCGACGCCGAGCGGCGCGCCGATCCACTTGTGCAGGTTGAAGGCGATGAAGTCCACGCCCAGGTCGGCCACGGTGAAGTCGAGCTGGCCGAAGGAATGGGCGGCGTCCAGCACCACATCGACACCGCGCTGGCGGGCCAGCTTGGCGATCTCGGCCACGGGCAGCACCAGGCCGGTCTTGTTGTTGACGTGGGTGAGCAGCAGCAGGCGGGTGCGCGGGTGGCGTTTGAGCGCTTCGGCGTAGGCGTCGATCACGCGCTGGTGGGTGGCCGGCTCGGGGACGACGAGCTTGGCGACATGCGCGCCCCGCTGGGCGGCCAGGTGGTCGACTGCGGACTGGCCGCTGTCGTGGTCCAGGTCGGCATAGAGCACGGTGTCGCCGGTCTTCAGGCCCCGGTAGTTGACGATCAGGTTCTGCAGGGCTTCGGTGGCACCGCGGGTGAGCGCGATCTCGCCGGGCGTGGCGCCCACGGCGGCGGCCACGCGGGTGCGCACCTGCTCGGCGTCGCGTGCGTAGTCCTGGCGCAGGTAGAGCGAGTTGCGCAGGTTCAGCGCCTCGATGTGCTGCTGATAGCGGGCCAGCACGGGGCGGGCCATGATGCCGTAGAAGCCGTTCTCCAGGTTGGTCACGGAGGGGTCGAGGCGGTAGAGCGCCGCCACGCGCGACCAGTAGGCCTCGTCGCGGGCCACGTCGGCGGGCGAACCAGCGGGCGGGGCGGCATGCGCCGCCGACGCGCCCATGGCGGCCACGCCCAGGCCGAGCGCGTGGCGCAAGGCCTGCCGGCGGGGCGGCAGCGCCGGTGTGGTGGACCCGACGGGCGCGCCGGCCGGGTCGTCAGAAGGTGGCGTTGAGCCGCGCATAGTAGAAGCCGCCATTGATGCCAAAGGGCGAGTAGGAGGGGTAGACGGCCACGTTCTGCCGACCGGCCTTGTTCAGGGCCTCGCGGTAATCGCCATTGAGCTTGTCCGGGTAGGTGTTGAACAGGTTGTTCGCGCCCACCGACAGCGACCAGGTCTTGGAGAAGCGGTAGTTCACGTCCAGGTCGGTGATGAACTTGGTGTCGATGCGGTTCTCGTAATAGGTGATGCCGTCGATGCTCGCCTGGAAGGACGAAGGGCCGAAGATGTTCTCGCGGGCATTGATGGTCCAGTCGCCCAGCTTCCACAGGGCGCCCAGGTTGAGGCGGAAGCGCGGCGAGGCGTCTTCCAGGTAGCTGCGTGCGGCACGGTCCAGCAGCACCTGTCCGCCGATCACGGCGGGTGTCGCGGCCTGGTCCGTCACCTTGACCTTGTTGTAGTTGAAGGCGGCCGTCCAGTCGACCGAGCCCCAGCCGGCGTAGGTATCGGCGTAGGTGAACACCACGTCCAGGCCGGTGTTGCGGGTGTCGGCCGCATTGGAATAGACGGACACACCCGACGAGGTGATGCCGCTGGGCAGCACGCTGCCATTGGCCGCGATGGCCGAATTGACGACGGACGATTGCGTCACGCCGTCGCGGATGCCGTACAAGGTGCCGCTTTGCAGGATGCGGTCCTTGATGTCGATGCGGTAGACATCGACCGAGGCCGTGACGCGCGCCGCCGGCTTGGCGACCAGGCCCAGGCTCAGGTTGGTGGATTTCTCGGGCTTGAGCTGATCGACACCCAGCAGTCGTGCGGCGGCCGACGCCGAGGGCAGGATGATCGAGGCCGTGGTCGGCGAGACCGAGGTGGCGGAGTAGTAGCTCTCGGCCAGCGTCGGTGCGCGAAAGCCCGTGCTCACGGTGCCGCGCACGGCCAGCGCGGGCTGCACCTCATAGCGGCCGGTGAGCTTGCCGACCGTGGCGCCGCCCGCATCGCTGTAGTGCTCGGCGCGCACGGCGGCGTCGAGCTGGAGCTTGTCGATCGGCGAGCCGGCCAGGTCGACATACAGCGCCTGGCTGTTGCGGCGGTGGCGCCCGGCATCGGTGGGGGTGTAGCCCGGGAAGGCCGCCGCGCCACCGCGGTAGTAGGAAGCCGCGTCGCCCTGGCCGATGGCGTAGGCATCCTGGCGGTACTCGGCACCGAAGGCGATGTTCAGCGGCGTGGCCCAGCCAATATCGACATCCCGGTTGATGTCCAGGTTGGTGGTGGCCTGCGAAGCCTCCAGGTAGCCCTCGTAGAAGTGCGTGGGCGAGGTACCGGTGTCCTTGTACAGCTGCACGTTCATCGAATCGACGTTGCCGACGATGGCGCGGTCACGGCCGTACGAGGTGGCCAGGTCGTAGCGCCACGCGCCGAAGACCTCGCCCTTGAGGCCGAGGGTGACGGCGTGGTCGTCCTCGTCGTGCGTCTCGACCGGGCTGAAGCCCAGTGGGTAGAAGCCTGGCGCGGTGGACGGCCCGCGGTAGTTCTGGATGGCCGCCGCGTACTTGTGGGCGTAGGTGAGCACGCTGTAGAGCTCGGTGCCGCCGGTGAGCGCGATGCCGGCATTGGCCGTGAATGCCTGTTGGCGGATGATCGGATCGCCGAAGGTGTGGTTCACATAGGGGTAGCCGGGCACCTGCGTGACGGCCGCGTTGCTGCTGCCCAGGTAGGGCGGCACAAAGCGCGCATCCAGGTCGCTGCGGTCGCTGTGCTGGCGGTCCTTGGCCTCGGCCGTGAGGTTGATGTAGGCATCTTGCGCGGGCTTGAGGCCCAGGTTCGCACTCAGGATGCCCGTGCGCCCATCGCCTTCGCCATAGTTGCCCACGGTGGCCGAGGCGCTGCCGCCCTGCGCCGATTTCTTCAGGATGATGTTGACCACGCCGGCGATGGCGTCCGAGCCGTACTGCGCGGCCGCGCCATCCTGCAGCACCTCGATGCGCTCGATGGCCGAGGCGGGGATCAGACCCAGGTCGGCCGCCGCACCGCCCTGGAAGGCGCTGCCCGACACGTTGAGGTTCGAGGTGCCATGGCGGCGCTTGCCGTTGATCAGCACCAGCGTGTGGTTGGGACTGAGCCCGCGCAGCCGCGCCGCCGTGGTGAGGGCCGACGCGTCGCCGCCCTTCGCATCGGAGGTGAAGGAGGGCAGGATCTGCGTGAGCGACTGCACCACGTCGGCCTGGCCCGTGCGCTGCAGCGCGCTGCCGTCGAGCACCTGCACCGGGGCCGGGCTGTCCTCGGCCTTCAATCCCGTCAGGCGCGTGCCGGTGCGCACGACGACCGTGTCGAGTTCTTCCGCGCCCCCCTGGGCAGCCGCCTGGGCCGCCGCCGCGATCGGCGTCAAGCCCATCACCGCGCCTGTGGCCACCAGTCCTGCGGCCATTGCCACCCTACGCATGTTCGCATTCATTTTTCTTCCTCGTAAAGCATTGCGAGGCATTGTCAAATGAGCGCCAAGCGAAAGAAATCACCGCCGTGGACAAGCTCCGATCACTTCGCGCCACGGGAGAAAAGGCTCATAACGACATGAAGAATCCGGATGACCGCCACCTGGTCGTGGCCCTGGCCTACGACCGCATGGGCACCTTTGAATTCGGCTGCACGACCGAGGTGTTCGCGCTGTCGCGGCCCGAGATCGATGGCCCCTGGTACCACTTCACCGTGTGCGCCATCGAGCCCGGGCCATTGCGCGCCACCGGCGGCATCCGCGTGGATGCACCGCACACGCTGGACCTGCTGGACCAGGCCGACACCATCGTCGTGCCCGGATGGCGCGATCCGGACGAGCCACCGCCGGAAGCCCTGCTGGCCAAGCTGCGTGCGGCCCATGCACGCGGCGCCCGCGTGTGTTCCATCTGCTCGGGCGCCTTCGTGCTGGGCTGGGCCGGCCTGCTCGACGACCGCCGCGCCACCACGCACTGGCGCCTGACCGAACGCCTGCAGCAGCACTTCCCGCGCGTGCGGCTGGAACCCGACGCGCTCTACGTGGACGAAGGCCGCATCCTCACCTCCGCCGGATCGGCCGCCGGGCTGGACATGCTGCTGCACCTGGTAGCGCGCGATCGCGGCGACAAGGTGGCCAACGTGGTCGCGCAACGCCTGGTGATGCCGCCGCACCGCCACGGCGCGCAGGCACAGATCGTGTCGCGCCCCGTGCCGCCGGACGAGCAACGCCGCCTGAGCGCGCTGATGGACTGGCTGCGCGCGCACCTGCACGAACCCCACACGCTGGACTCGATGGCCGCCCGCGCCGCGATGAGCAAGCGCACCCTGCAACGCCAGTTCCTGGAGGCCACGGGGCTGTCGCCTTACGAATGGCTGATCCGCGAGCGCGTCTTCCTGGCGCGCCAGTTCCTGGAGGTGCCGCACAGCGCGCTGTCGTCCGTGGGCGAACGCACGGGCTTCGCCTCGGAGCAATCGTTCCGCCGGCACTTCAGGCGCATCGCCGGCCTGAGCCCGTCCGACTACCGACGCACCTTGCGACAGGGCACGCCGGGGCAGCCAGCGCTGGCCTGAGCAGCGGAAAACGCTGCTTTCCAAGACACAAACGGCCTAAACGGAAACTGACTACAGCCCGGCTTACCCCTGACCGATATCAGGTCTTCCAATCACACGCCGCACCGTGACGTCACACAAGCGGCACACCAAGGAAGGCCCAAATCATGAAGTTCCGGTTGATGACCAGCGCGCTCGCCGCATCCCTGCTGATCGCCGCTTGCGGAGGCGGGGGTGGCGGCGACAAGCCTGCCTCGGGCAGCGGCGCGGCCATCCTGAGCGGCACGGCCGCAGCGGGTCTGGCCCTGGTCGGCAGCGTGACCGTCAAGGATGCGAACGGCGTCACCCGCACGGTCAGCATCGGCAGCAACGGCGCCTACACCGTGGACGTGAGCGGCCTGACCGCACCCTTCCTGCTGCGCGCCTCGGGCACGGCCGGCGGATCGACCTACGTCGTGCACTCGGCCGCCACCTCGGCCGATGTCAACGGCAACATCAACATCACGCCGCTGACCGACCTCATCCTCTCGAACGTGGCCGGCCAGATCGCCTCGAACTACTTCGACAGCGGCAGCTTCAGCGGCCTGAGCGCCACGCAGCTCTCCACCGAAGCCGCCAAGCTCAAGGAGAAGCTGCTGCCGGTGCTGCAGGCCATGGGTGTGGACGCGGCCACCGACCTGCTGCGCACGGCTTTCACCCCCCAGCAGGATGCGCTGGACAAGGCACTGGACGCCATC
Organism: Candidatus Aquabacterium excrementipullorum; assembly: GCA_019112875.1. GTDB lineage: Bacteria > Pseudomonadota > Gammaproteobacteria > Burkholderiales > Burkholderiaceae_C > Aquabacterium > Aquabacterium excrementipullorum. Next base: position 1,953 of record DXIO01000071.1, on the reverse strand, counting down.
AGCGTGTCCTACGACACCAGCACCAACATCGCCACGCTCACCAACGTGCTGACCAGTGAAAGCATCACCGACAGCATCACCACCTCGGCGGCCCAGGAAACCTCGCCGCCCACGATGAGCGACACCACCAACCTGAACGCGGCCTCGGACGACATCCCCCTGATCCGCGCCGCGCTGGCCAGCTTCTCGGCGGAGTTCAAGAACGGCCTGCCCACCGAAACTGCCATCAAGAGCCACCTCAGCGGCGGTTTCGCACTGGCCGATTCGGACCGCAACGCCTTCGCCTCCGAACTGGCAGGTGACAGCAACAACGTCGGCCTGCAGTTCACCGACGTCACCGTCCACAGCATCGACTACACGACCGATTCAAGCTCGCCCGTCGCCGACGTGAGCCTGCTCGTCAAGAACGGCACCGGCGTGGTCATCAACCAGCTGCAGCACTTCAAGATCAGGCGCATCAGCGGCACCTGGAAGCTCCATGGCGACCAGCGCGTGCTCGATGCCTCGGCCAACGTCCACATCACACGCACGGTGTACCAGCAAGGAAGCAACGCGTCCGTCAGCTGCGCCGGCACCGGCCTCGAGTTCTGGATCGAGGATCTGGACAGCGACAACAGCGCCGCCATCAGCTACATCGTGGTGACCGGCCCGGGCCTGCCAGAGGACGGCGTGCGCTACGCCCGCCCCGACGGTGGCGGCCCCTGGCTGATCGACGGTTCGGTCGGCTCGGGTGACACGTGGTACCAACTGGCCAACAGCTGCCAGGGCGTGAACACGGCAGGCCTGACGGACACGCAGATCGCGGCGATCCCGAACAACGCCACCTACACGATGACGATGTACAGCAGCAATGACGTCGTCCTCACGTGGTACGGCAAGAACGGCACCTACCGCAACAGCGTGGGCGCCCGCCCGATGACGCTGGCCGAGCTGGCCAACTCCAGCGCCCTGCCCGCCATCACGTCGCCGGCCACCTTCGCCGCCTTCGTGTCAGATGACAGCCTCTCACCCACGGTCTCGGCCAGCAACATCAACCCGGCCTACATCGCCTGGATCTACGCGGCGCAGACCTATTCCGGCGGCACGGTGTCGGCCGATGCGGATCTCATCCCCAGCAGCAACGGCACGATCAGCCGCAGCTTCTCGCTGAGCACACCGAGCGGCGGCTTCCAGCGCAAGGAAATCCGCGTTGAAACACACGATGCCGGCCTGCGCGACATCATGACCAACTACATCTACATGGCGCCCGTCAACAGCACGGACTGAGGCGGCAAGCGCCCAGCAAAAAGGCCGCTCGATGAGCGGCCTTTTCTTTGGCTTGTCACACCAGGCGGGTTGAATCACCTGGTGCGTCAGCCTGCTGCATCACTGCAGCTTGATCTCGACGTCCACGCCAGCCGGCAGGTCGAGCTTCATCAGGGCGTCGACCGTCTTGTCGGTCGGGTCCACGATGTCCATCAGACGCTGGTGGGTGCGGATTTCGAACTGGTCGCGCGAGGTCTTGTTGACGTGCGGCGAACGCAGGATGTCGAAACGCTGCAGACGCGTCGGCAGGGGCACCGGGCCCTTGACGATGGCGCCCGTGCGCTTGGCGGTTTCGACGATCTCGGCCGAGGACTGGTCGATCAGCTTGTAATCGAACGCCTTCAGGCGGATACGGATCTTTTGATTGGCGGCCATGACGGCTCCTAAGCAAGAAAGAACAAGCCCGCGACCAGCCCGTCAGGGCTGACCGCGGGAACACGTCACGGATCAGTCGAGGATCTTGGCCACGACGCCGGCGCCGACGGTACGACCGCCTTCACGGATGGCGAAGCGCAGACCTTCTTCCATGGCGATCGGGGCGATCAGCTTGACGGTGATCGACACGTTGTCGCCAGGCATGACCATTTCCTTGTCGGCGGGCAGCTCGATGGAACCGGTCACGTCCGTCGTACGGAAGTAGAACTGAGG
>DXIO01000070.1 GCA_019112875.1 Candidatus Aquabacterium excrementipullorum | reverse complement strand
CCGCAGCCGCCTGCGCCGCGGGCGACTGAGGCCACAATGCGGCCATGAGCCTCGCATCCGTCCAAGCCTTTTTCACGCAGCACGCGCCCGACGTCGCCATCCTGCAGACAGCCGAACCGACCGCCACGGTGATCGATGCGGCCCGCGTGCATGGCGTCGAGCCGGCGCAGATCGCCAAGACCCTCTCGCTGTGGCTCAAGGACGAGGTCATCGTGCTGGTGATGGGTGGCGACTGCCGGCTGGACAACCGCCGCTTCAAGGAGCATTTCGGCGCCAAGGCCAAGATGCTCAATGCCGAAGAGGTGGTGCACTGGACGGGGCACCCCGTGGGCGGTGTCTGCCCCTTCGGGCTGGCGCACCCGCTCAAGGTATTCGCCGACGTGTCCCTGCGCCGCTTCGATGTGGTCCTGCCAGCGGCGGGCAGCATCGATTCCGCGCTGCGGATCACGCCTGATCGCCTGGCGCAACTGGTGCAGGCCGAATGGGTCGATGTGGCCCAATTGCCTGCCGAATTGCCGCAGCCATCCGTGGCGGCCTGAAGGCTGGTCGCGCGAAGGCTGGCCGCGCGCACGATAGGGATTCAGTCGATGGGATAAGGTCGGCTCGCTTCGACTTCATCCATCGAGAATCATGGACGCCGCTGTCAGGAATGTGCTCGACATCTACGATGCCCGCCTCCGTGAGGAACAACGCCAGCGCGAGACCGGCATGGGCATGCAGGATCTGGACCGTCTGTTGCTGGCCGTCGGGCCGGACACTGGTCAGCTGATCAACCTGCTCGCGCGCAGCCAGGTGCGGCCCACCATCCTGGAGTTGGGCACCTCCTACGGCTACTCCACCATCTGGCTGGCCGAGGCGGCCAAGGCCACGGGCGGGCGTGTCGTCACCATGGAATTGCAGGGTTACAAGGCCGGCCACGCGAAAGAGATGGCCCAACAGGCCGGCCTGGCGTCGGTCATCGACTTCCAGGTGGGCGATGCGCTCAAGCTGCTCGAGCAGACCTCGCTGCGCTTCGACTTCGTGCTGGTCGATCTGTGGAAGGACCTGTACGAACCCTGCCTGGACCGCTTCCACCCCAAGCTCAACGCGGGCGCCATCATCGTGTCGGACAACATGATCCGGCCGGGCGGCCCCGTGGCGCAGAGCTACCGGCGTGCGCTGCTGCGCAAGCCCGGCATCACCAGCGTGCTGCTGCCTGTGGGCTCGGGGATCGAGGTCAGCCGTTACGGGGTGGATTGAAGGCGTTTACGATCAGTTACGCGCCGGGCATCAGCAATGCCCGTGAGCTGTCGATGTTGCTTCCGTGTTTGATCGGTCATGATGACGGGGACGGTGGCCATGTTGAACAAACTCAGACTTGGGGCGAGAATGGGTCTTGCCTATGGGATCGTGATCTTGTTGTTCCTCATCGTGGGTGGCGTGTCCTTGTACACCTCGGGCAGGTTGAAGGATGCCGAGGCGATGAACCGGCACACGTACGAAGTGTTGGACCATGCTGGTGACATGCTGGCCGCCATGGTCAACATGGAAACGGGTATGCGAGGCCACCTGCTGTCAGGCAGCCAAGCGCATCTAGGGCCATGGACCGAGGGGCAAAAAGTCTTCGAGGCCCAGTGGAGCCAGTTGAAATCGCTCACGTCCGACAACCCTGTGCAGCAGCAGCGGCTGGACGCCATCAAAGGGCGACACGACGAGTTCCGCCAGACTGCGCTGGCCATGCTGGCGTTGCGTCAGGAGGTGACAGCCGGCCACCGACCCCTGGAAGCGCTTGCCACCGAATTTTCCCTGGGCAAGGACAAGGCGGCGATGGATGCCTTCCGCGGCCTGGAAGCCGACTTCGAAAGCATGGAGCGTGCGCTGCTGAGCCAGCGGGAGGCCGCATCCGCATCCTACCGCCAGCTCAACAACGCTTGTGTGCTCGCCGGGACGCTGTTGGCCGTGCTGGTGTCGATTGGGCTGGGCATCGCCATCACCCGCTCCATCACGAAGCCCATTGTCCGCGCCGTTGTGATCGCCGAGTCCGTCGCCGCCGGTGACTTGAGCCAGCGCGTCGCGGTCGAGTCGCAGGACGAAACCGGGCGGCTGATGGCGGCGTTGCAGACCATGAACATGAAGCTCTCCGGCTTGGTGGAGCAGGTGCGCCGCTCGTCCGACTCGATCGCCACCGGCAGTGCGCAGATCGCCATGGGCAACGCGGACCTGTCCCAACGCACCGAAGAGCAGGCCTCCAATCTGCAGCAGACTTCGGCCTCGATGGAGCAACTCAATGCCACGGTGCGCAACAACGCCGAGATGTCCAGGCAAGCATCGGAGCTGGCGGCCGGGGCGGCCACGGCCGCGGACAATGGCGGGAACGTCGTTGATCAGGTGGTCAGCACCATGGGACGCATCGCCGATGCCAGCCAGAAGATCGGTGACATCATCGGCGTGATCGACTCGATCGCTTTCCAAACCAACATCCTGGCACTGAACGCGGCGGTGGAAGCCGCGCGTGCAGGTGAGCAGGGCCGTGGGTTCGCCGTGGTGGCGGAGGAGGTTCGGTCACTGGCGCACCGCAGCGCCGAGGCCGCCCGTGAAATCAAGTCCCTGATCGGGGCGAATGCCGAGACCGTGGAACAAGGGACCCGTCTTGTGCATGAGGCTGGCGAGTCGATGAGCAACATCGTGCGACAGGTGCAGGCTGTGGACAAGCTTCTGCAGGACATCAGCCAGGCCTCTCACGAGCAGAGCGTGGGCATCACCCAGGTGAGCGATGCCGTGACGCAGCTGGACCATGTCACCCAGCAGAACGCGGCCCTGGTGGAAGAATCGGCAGCCGCGGCTGAAAGCCTCAAGGGGCAGGCGGAAAAACTGGTCGACGCCGTGAGCGTCTTCAAACTGGCGGCGTGAAGACGCGCGGCTGAAGCGCCGCTGCCTGCGGCGCATGTCATTCAGACAGTGCGGTGTGTAAAAAAGGCAGAAAGCAAAAAGCCACCAGAGTGGTGGCTTTTTGCTGGGCGCTGCATGTGCTGCAGGCGCCTCAA
>DXIO01000069.1 GCA_019112875.1 Candidatus Aquabacterium excrementipullorum | reverse complement strand
GCCGGCTGGCGGCGCCACGCAAGGCCCACCACAGGCCCACCGAGGCCAGCACGCCGGCCAGCAGCAGGGCCAGCGGGTAAGGCTGCATCGCCTGGTTGACGGCCGGGCGCGCGAAGCTGAGCTGCCATTGGCGCCCGCCCACGTCCAGCGTGTAGTCGCGCATCTCGGCCTGCTCGCCATCGGGCGGGGCCTGGTAGTAGGCGCGGCCGTGGGCGGCGCTGTCGAACAAGGCGCGTGTGCCGGTGACGGCCTGGGGTTCCTGCCCGCCGATGTCGGTCACGCGCCAGTGCAATTGGCGCCACTGCTCGCTCGGCAGCACCTGGCGCATCAGGTCCGAGGCGCGGAACACGCCGGTGATCTGGCCCAGGTAGGCCTCGCGGCGGGCCTGGCGGCTGTCCAGCGTGATGCCGGCGCGGTACACGGGCAGTCGGATCACGAAGCCGGTGCGGTCCCTGTCGAGCTGCACCAGCGCCAGCGGCGGCGACACCATCACCTTGCCGGTGTCGCGTGCCAACTCCAGGCTGGCGCGGCGTGGCGGCTCGTCGGCGATGTCGAAACCCATGGCCTTCTCGTTGCCGGCCATCGGCTCGCTGTACTTCACGGCCACGTAGCTCGACCGTTGGCCGGGCGGATGGATGGCGTAGGCGGGGTAGCCCGCCGGGTCCACGCTGCGGTCGTCGCGCACCGCGGCCTCGAACGCGGCCTTGCGGTCCTGCGGCACCAGTTCGGCGAACTGGATGGCCGTGAGCGCGCTGTAGTCCGAACTCTTGCGCAGCGTGATGTAGCGGTTGTGGAAGGCCGCGCGGCTGACATCGCCATCGACCAGATACATCGCCTGGAAGCTGCTGAGCAGGTCGATGTAGCGGTCGACCTGGCGCTGCAGGGCCGCGGCCTGTTGCTGGGTGGCGGCGCGGAAGGCCGCGTCCGATTGTGCGCGCAGTTCACCGGCCGTGCGCTGCCACAGCAGCACGCTGAACGCCAGCCCAAGGGCGAGCACGCCCCAGGCCCCTCGTTTCAACCACGCGGATTCGGTTGTTGCCTTGTTGATCTTTGACTGCATCCAACGCCCTTGTGAACACCCGGCCGCCGTCGAGCCGACGGCAGGGGCCATTCGAGTTATCGGATGCTTTGGCGGGATGTTGACCGGGATAAGGTGTCAATACATCACGCTTATCCCGGGAAATGTCAGCCGGTTCGTGACCCACCTCGCGCCATGTCCAGCAGGCGGGCCACGCGCTCCTCGGTGGCGGGGTGGGTGGAGAACAGGCCGCGCAGGCCGCCGCCGGACAGCGGATTCATGATCATCATCTGCGCCGTCTCGGGGTGGCGCTCGGCCGCCTCGAGCGGGATGCCTTGCGCGTAGCGGTGGATCTTCTCCAACGCGCTGGCCAGGGCCTGCGGGTCGCCGCTGATCTCGGCACCGCCCCGGTCGGCCTCGAACTCGCGGGCACGGCTGATGGCCATCTGGATCAGGCTGGCGGCCAGCGGGGCCAGGATGGCCACGGCGATGCCGGCGATCGGGTTGGCCGGCCGGCCTTCCGAATCACGGCCACCGAAGAACATCGCGAAGTTGGCCAGCATCGAGATGGCACCGGCCATGGTGGCGCTGATGGTGCTGATCAGGATGTCACGGTGCTTCACGTGGGCCAGTTCGTGCGCCATCACGCCGCGCAGTTCGCGCTCGCTGAGCACCTGCATGATGCCGGTGGTGGCGGCCACGGCGGCGTTGTCCGGGTTGCGGCCGGTGGCGAAGGCGTTGGGCGCGTCTTCGTTGATCAGGTACACGCGGGGCATGGGCAGCTGCGCCTTGGCGGCCAGCTCCTGCACCATGGCGTAGAAGCGCGGCGCGGTGGTGGCGTCCACCTCGCGGGCGTTGTACATCTTCAGCACCATCTTGTCCGAGAACCAGTAGCTGAAGAAGTTCATGCCCAGCGCCACGACGAGCGCCAGCATCATCCCGGAACGGCCCCCGATCATGCCGCCGATGGCCATGAAGAGGGCGGTGATCGCCGCCATCAGGATGGCGGTTTTCATCATGTTGAACATAAGGCGGGCTCCTTTTGGCGAAGCCGGTGAGCCGCCACATGGCGGCACCGGGATAGATACGGGCGGGTTCCGGAAGTTCAAGTTCCGTTCAGGATTTGTTCAGCCCCGCAGGCAGGACGCAGGCCACAGGGGCGCATCAACCCAGATGAGAGGGCAGGGGGCCAACGGCCTGCAGGACATCGCGCGCGGCCACGCGTTTGCCACCGGGGCGTTGGAGGATGTGCAGGGCCAGGGCCTGCTCGCCGCAGGCCACCACCAGGGTGTCGCCCTGGGCGTGCAGCACCTCGCCAGGCGTGCCGCTGGCAGGCACCACGCTGGTGCGCCACAGTTTCACCGTCTCGCCGTTCAGCGCGAAGGTGGCGCCAGGGAACGGATCGAAGGCGCGCACGCGGCGCTCGATCACGTTGGCAGGCTGGTGCCAGTCGATGGCGGCCTCGGCCTTTTCGATCTTGTGCGCGTAGGTGATGCCTTCGGCGGGTTGCGCCGCGGGCGTGAAGCCACCGCAAGCCGCCAGCTCCAGCGCCTCGACGATCAGCCGGCCGCCCAGGGTGGCCAGTCGGTCGTGCAGGGCGGCGGTGGTGTCCTCGGGCCGGATGGCTTCGCGCTCGATCAGCAGCATGTCACCCGTGTCCAGGCCCTCGTCCATCTGCATGATGGTGATGCCCGTGGCCTCGTCGCCGGCCTCGATGGCGCGGTGGATGGGGGCCGCGCCGCGCCAGCGTGGCAGCAGCGAGGCGTGGATGTTCAGGCAGCCCAGGCGGGGCAGTTGCAGCGTCCACCTGGGCAGGATCAGGCCGTAGGCGGCCACCACCATCACGTCGGCGCCCACCGATTCGAGCAGCACCTTGGCGGCGGCGGCCTCATCGGGGTACTTGCCGTCGAGCTTGAGGCTGTGCGGCTGGGCCACCTGCATGCCGTGTTCCAGCGCGAACTGCTTCACCGGCGAGGCCTGCAGCTTCATGCCGCGGCCGGCCGGGCGATCGGGCTGGGTCAGCACCAGCGGAATCTGGAAACCGGCGGCGTGCAGGGCGGCCAGCGCCTCGCGGGCGAACTCCGGCGTGCCGGCAAAGACGAGCTTCATGCGGCTTCGTCTTCTTTGGAGCGCTTCTGCAGCTTGGTCTTGATGCGGTTGCGCTTGAGCGACGACAGGTACTCCACGAACACCTTGCCCATCAGGTGGTCCAGCTCGTGCTGCACGCAGACCGACAGCAGGTCGTCGTCGGCGTCGAACTCGTAGGTCTGGCCGTCGCGGTCCAGGGCGCGCACGCGCACGCGGGCATGGCGCTCGACCTTGTCGTAGATGGTGGGCACCGACAGGCAGCCCTCTTCCCACACGATCATCTCGTCGCTTCGCCCGATGATCTCGGGATTGATCAGCACGCGGGGATCGTTGCGCTCCTCGCTGGTGTCGATCACGACCACGCGCTCGTGCACGTCCACCTGTGTGGCGGCCAGGCCCACACCCTTGGCCTCGTACATGGTCTCGAGCATGTCGTCAACCAGCTGGCGGATGCGGTCGTCCACCTGCGCCACGGGCTTGGCGACCTTGTGCAGGCGCGGGTCGGGGTAGCGAAGAATGGGCAGCAGGGCCATGGTGCTCAGCCTGAGATGGTGGCGGTTCGGTGTGGAAGCAATGCAACGCCGGGGCTTGTTGGATGCGCTGCGGCGAAGGGCCGCCACGGTAACACAGGGCAACCAGCGTTGCCGCGGCTTGCAATTTCCGGGCAGAATCCAGCGATCATTGACCGGATTGTGCCGAATCTCCCGGATCCGTGCTGGTATCAGTGCTTCCCCGAATGTGTGGTCCGGCCGCCTTTCGGGTGACGAACGCAGGAGTCGGGAGGACGACTTGGAGACTGTTTTGAAGACACGCAATGCCCTGTCCATGGCCAAGGCGATCGGAGTGCTGATGCTGACGGGGGGCGTGGCGCAGGCCGTGCTGGCCCAGACGGCGCCCAACTACCCGATCACCTCGCAGCAGAAAGCCACCGCCAGCCAGGTGGCCGAGGCCGGGGTGCCGCTGTCCGAACTGGCGCCCAACGCGCCTGACTCGTACACCGTCAAGCGCGGTGACACGCTGTGGGCCATCTCGAAGCTGTTCCTCAAGAGCCCGTGGCGCTGGCCCGAGCTGTGGGGCATGAATCTGCAGCAGATCCGCAACCCCCACCTGATCTTCCCGGGGCAGATCCTGTACCTGGACAAGTCCAATGGCCGCGCCCGCTTGCGCCTGGGCCAGCCGCTGGGCCCCAATGGCGATGTCCGCCTGTCGCCGCGCATGCGCGAGGCCGACCCCAACGACGCCATCGCCACGGTGCCGCTGCACCTGCTGGAGCCCTTCTTCAATGAGGCGGTCATCTTCAACACCAGCGAAGAGCTGCTGAACGCGCCGCGCGTGGTGGCCACCCAGGAAGGCCGCGTGATCGTGTCGCGGGGCGAAACCGCCTACATCCGGGGCAACACCCAGGGCCGCTACGAGTTCCGCCTGTTCCGCCAGCCCAAGCCGCTGCGCGACCCGGCCACCCAGCAGGTGCTGGGCTACGAGGCCGTTTACGTGGGCTCGGCCGAGTTGGTGCGCCAGGGCGCCGAGGGCACGGGCGCGGATGGTCAGCCGCTGGTCATCCCCTCCACCATCACCGTCACCAGCACCCGCGAAGAGGCCATGGTGGGCGACCGCCTGGCCTCCGTGCCGCCGCGCGAGTTCGATACCGCCGTGCCGCATGCACCCAAGGGTGAGATCGCCGGGCAGGTGGTGTCGCTGTACGGCGAGGCGCTCACGGCCGGCCAGAACCAGATCGTGTCGCTCAACCGGGGCGTGGCCGAAGGCATCGAGCGCGGCCACGTGCTGGCGCTGTGGCGTGACGGCCGCATCATGCAGGACGGGACCGAAGAAGGCCGCAACAAGACCACCTTGAAGCTGCCCGACGAGCGCCACGGCCTGCTGTACGTGTTCCGCACTTTCGAGCACATGTCCTACGCACTCATCCTGAACGTGCTGGAGCCGGTCAAACCGGGTGATCGCTTCACCCAGCCTTGATCGCTCAGCGCTGATCTCCAGGCAACCCGGCCCGCGAGGCCGGGTTGTCTTTTTCAACAACCGCAGTTCGAACCTTCCGGGCCCCGAGGCCCGTTCGCCTTGAACCTGTCTTTCGATGAGCTGAGGGCCTGGCTGCGGCTGGTCCTCACCCCCAAGCTCGGGCCGGCCTCGGCCCGCAAGCTGCTGGCCGCGTTGGGCTCGCCCCAGGCGGTGTTCGATGCCGGTGCCACGGCCTGGGCCGAGTTGCTGCCCAGCCGTGAGTCCAAGGGCCTGGCCACCGAGCCGCAGGGCCTGGACGAGCACGCCGAGCGGTCCTGGGCGTGGCTGCACGAGCAGGACGCGGGTGTCGAGTCTGTCGACAAGGCCATCCTCACCCTGGCCGATCCGCGCTACCCGCAAGCCCTGTTGCAGGCCTGTGATCCACCCTTGGTGCTGTTCGCGCAAGGCCGGCTGGCACTGCTGAACGCGCCGGCCGTGGCCATGGTGGGCAGCCGTCATCCCACCGAGCAGGGGCGAGACAACGCCCGCGCCTTCGCGCAGGCGCTGAGCGCGGCGGGGTTGACGGTGGTGTCCGGCCTGGCCGACGGCATCGACGGTGCGGCTCACGAAGGCGCGCTGGCGGCTCTGCTTGATGATGCCCCTCCCGATACGGGGCGCACGATCGCCGTGGTCGGCACGGGCCTTGACCGCGTCTACCCCCGCAAGCACCACGAACTGGCGCACCGCATCGCGCGGCAGGGCCTGGTGCTGAGCGAATGCCTGTTGGGCACCCCGCCGTTGGCGGGCAACTTCCCCCGGCGCAACCGCATCGTCGCGGCCTTGAGCCGGGGCACCCTGGTGGTCGAGGCGGCAGTGCAATCGGGCTCGCTGATCACGGCGCGCCTGGCCTCGGAGATGGGGCGTGAGGTCTTCGCGATTCCGGGCTCCATCCACGCGCCGCAATCGCGCGGCTGCCATGCGCTGATCAAGCAGGGCGCCAAGCTGGTGGAGACGGCGCAGGACGTGATGGACGAACTGCACTGGGGCCACCATGGCGTGGCGATGGCCGCGTCGGGCGATGCCGATGGCGCGCCAGAAGGGCTGGACGATGCGCAAGGCGATCCGCTGCTGGATGCCATGGCCTACGACCCGGTCGGCCTGGATGCGCTCTCGGCCCGCACGGGCCTGAGCCCGGCCGATCTGGGCGTGCGCCTGCTGGCGCTGGAGCTCGATGGTCGGGTGGCGCGCCTGCCCGGACAGTTGTTCCAGCGCCGGGCCCTGGGCTGAGCGGGCTGGCCCGCCTGGTGGTACAACGGGCCCATGTCGTCGTCCGAGCTGCACACCGAGTTCCTGGGCCTGGTGCCCTACGAGCCCACCTACACCGCGATGCGCGCGTTCACCGAATCGCGCACGCCCGACACCCCCGACCGCCTGTGGATCTGTTCACACCCGCCCGTGTTCACGCAGGGGCTGGCGGGACAGGCCAGCCACGTGCTGCTCAATCCCGAAGGGCCCGGCCACATCCCCGTGGTGCAGAGCAACCGGGGTGGGCAGGTCACCTACCATGGCCCCGGCCAGGTGGTGGGCTACCCGCTGCTCGATCTGCGCCGGCGCGGCTACTTCGTCAAGGAATACGTGCACCGCATCGAGGAGGCCGTGATCCGCACGCTGGCCCCGCTGGGCGTGACCGGCCACCGGCTCGCGGGCGCGCCGGGCATCTACGTGCGGCTCGACGACCCGGGCGCGCACGCCGCGCTGACCGACCCGCCGGACCCGCGCGATCCCTTCAAGGGCCTGGGCAAGATCGCCGCCCTGGGCATCAAGGTGACGCGGCACTGCACTTATCACGGCGTGTCATTGAACGTGGCGATGGACTTGTCGCCCTACGATCGCATCAACCCCTGCGGCTACGCCGGGCTGCGCACGGTGGACCTGGCTTCGCTGGGCGTGCGGGCCGATACCGATGAGGTGGGCCGCCAACTGGCCGCCAGGCTGGAGACCTGGCTGGCGCCCTGAACGCGCCCCGTGGGGCGCCTGCAATCGAACGCATTGTGGAAGTCCACACACCCGGCAGGCCCGGGTTTTGCCCCGCTGGCAGGCCCGATCGGCTACAGTGGCGCCTCGGGTTCACCGTTTCCGCGCCGTCCCCGCGGGCGACCCGAGCGATGCCATGTCCACGAATCTGAACGATACCGCGCCGGCGCCCGCCGAGTCGTACGACCCCTCCGCCAAGCAGAAGGCCCAGGCCAAGACCGCACGCATCCCCATCAAGATCGTGCCTGCTGGCGAGGTGCTCAAGAAGCCCGACTGGATCCGCGTCAAGGCCGGATCGCCCAACACCCGCTACTACGAGATCAAGCAGATCCTGCGCGAGCACAAGCTGCACACGGTCTGTGAAGAGGCCTCGTGTCCGAACATCGGCGAGTGCTTCGGCAAGGGCACGGCCACCTTCATGATCATGGGTGACAAGTGCACCCGCCGCTGCCCCTTCTGCGACGTGGGGCACGGACGCCCGGATCCGCTCGATGTGGACGAACCGGCCAACCTGGCCAAGACCATCGGCGCGCTCAAGCTGAGCTACGTGGTGATCACCAGCGTGGACCGCGACGACCTGCGCGACGGCGGTGCCGGCCATTTCGTGGAGTGCATCCGCCAGGTGCGTGAGCAATCGCCCCACACCCGCATCGAGATCCTCACGCCCGATTTCCGGGGCCGCATGGACCGCGCGCTCGAGATCCTCAAGGCCGCACCGCCCGATGTGATGAACCACAACCTGGAGACGGTGCCGCGCCTGTACAAGGAAGCCCGCCCGGGTTCCGACTACCAGTACAGCCTGAACCTGCTCAAGCGCTTCAAGGAATTCGCGCCGCACGTGCCCACCAAGAGCGGCCTGATGCTGGGCCTGGGCGAGACGGACGAAGAGATCCTGCAGGTGATGCGCGACATGCGCGAGCACGGCATCGACATGATCACCATCGGCCAGTACCTGGCCCCCAGTGGCCACCACCTGCCGGTGCGCCGTTACGTGCACCCGGACACCTTCAAGATGTTCGAGCGCGAGGCCGAGGCCATGGGCTTCACGCATGCGGCCGTGGGCGCGATGGTGCGATCGAGCTATCACGCCGATCAGCAGGCGGCGCAGGCCGGGGTGGATGTCGGCCTTCAGAAGTAAATGAGAAAATTCAGAAGTGAGTGAGAAAAAATCAGGAGTGTGAGAAAAATCTCACCCTGATTTTTCTGCGGCGCGTAGCTGCGGTGCGCCGTTTTTCCTCTGTATTCGACGTCCTGGGATCGTTTGGAGTGCCGCACTGAGCCTCCAGATCTCCCGGTATGAGCTGGTGTACCCTTATGGCGAGCAAGCAGAGTTTCTGCTGCCGTCGTGCACGATGGCGACACATAAATACAGAGGGCGGCCAGGTGCAAACCGGCCGATGAAAGGTGAGCGACAACGATCGCTTGCCTGGGGCTCAGCGCACCCTAAAAATCGATGCGTTTCCAATGGGGCCGTATGTCTGGCGGATCGATTGGTTCGGGCCTGTCGCATTTCCTGATCGGGCGGTACGCCGACGTCAGCCTTCGGTGCTTGTGCGGCTATCGAAGGTGAGCCCGGAGGCTTACGTCGAAGGGCTCGCTCTCCATCCTCAACTGACCTCCGATCCAAGCAACCGCTGGGTCTCAGTCGGAACCACGATGCTATTGCGGATCGGTGATCTGTGGCGGAACCAGTCCTTGTTCATGGAACCGCCGTATGACACCGAGTTGTTTGAAGACATTGAAGTCAACGATCAAACGACAAGCATCATCAAAGCAGGCAGCCAAGAGGCCGACGAAAGCTACGTGTTGCCCATGCAGGAGCATTCATGGCATTCCGGAAATACGCAGTCCTACTGCGTAAGGGAGCGAACGGGCCAAGGGTTTGACATTGTTGTGCCTTGCATGGAGCTGGCCAGGCACTACTTTGGTTCGTCCAGCGAATTGCTCTCCCGGCTGTTCTTGCCGCCGTTGGAAAGAGCGAGCCTGTACGAGTACAAGTACTTCGATGCTGACAATGGTCGCCTGTTCGTGCAACTGGCCGAACGCATGCCAGGCACCAGTGCCGAGGACGTTGCCAGGATTGCTCAGTGCTCGCAAGCGTGGAAGGCTGCGAACATGGTTGGCGCTTCATGCCTGCGTGCAAGTGTCGGTGGACGGGAGTTCGGCTGTCTTGGCGTGAGCGAATGCCGCGTCAAAGGGCCGGTCGGATCAGTGCATCCAGTGTCTGCAGGTCTTGCGCACGCAAGGTGCCCGCAGCCTGACGCAGTTTGATCCAGGCCATGGCGTGGTCGCTGCGTGCCCGGGATGTCTGGCGCAGTGTGTCGTAGTGCTGCGATTGGGCGTTGAGCACATCGAGGTTGGTGCGTACGCCAAGCTGGTAGGCCTTCTCGGTGGCCGCCACGGTCGTGTCCGCCGATGCCTGGGCGGTTCGCAAGGCCTGGATCTGCTCCTGTGAGGACAGCCAGTCCAGGTAGCCCTGCCGTATGCCGAGCTCGGTCTGGCGGCGGGCCGTGACGAGATCCTCGCTGGCCTTGTCGAGCAGTTCGATGGTTTCGCGGATGCGGTTCTGCACCGACATGCCTGCATACAGCGGGATGTTGGCTTGTACGCTGATCGAGGCGATGTTGGTGTAGCCGCTGGGGGCTGTGTATGTATTCAGCGAATTGCGTGCGCGGCTGGCATTGGCGATCAAGTCCAGCGTGGGCAGGTGTCCGGCGCGTGCCATGTCGAGTTCGTCCTGCGCCACATGGACGGCGAGCTGCCCCTTGCGGATGGCTGGGGCGCTGTCTCCCAGGGCCAGCCAGTCCTCCAAGGCGGGCAGAGGCGTTGTATCAGCGGCCTCGCTGGCAAGGGGGTTGGGGGTTGCCCCGGGACGGCCTGTCAGTTGATCCAGTCCGAGCTGGCGTTCGCGCCGATCCTTGTCCGCGGCCAATTGCTGGTAGCGAGCTTGGTCGCGGCGTGCCTGTGCCTCACGCTGATCGGTGATCGAGGCCTTGCCCAGTTCGTACCGGCGATTGGCCGCTGTGAATTGCTCGTCGATCGAGCGGGCGTTGGCTTGTGCCGCGGCCAATGCGTCTTGTGCGGCCAGGAGGTCGAAGCAGGCCTGGGAAAGCCGGGAGATCAGATCCTGCTCGGCGAGCTCAAGGTCCACATTGGCCGAGGCCAGGGTGGCCTGTGCCTCGTCGATGGCCAGGACGCTGTGCCGGTTGTACAGGGGCTGGCGAGCCTGCAGCGCCAGTTGCTGCTGATCATTGAACTGCGAAACCTGCGCCGTACTCGAGGTCAAGGCGCCCAAGGTCGACACAGACGAGGCCTCACGTGCCGGGTAGTCCTCGCGCTCGCGCGACGCGCCCGCGCTCAGGCTCAGGCTTGGGCGTAGCAAGGCATCGCTCTGGCGTGCCTTGTACACGGCCGATCGGGCCTGTGCCTGTGCCGCCAGGAACACGGCATCATGGGCTTTGGCCAGGGCCAGCAATTCACTCAGCGACTCGGCTTGGCAGGCCCCGGCGACCGTGGCCAGCGCGGTTAGCATGATCGCTCGCAGGCATTTCATGGAAGATGCATGGGTGAAAAAGATGCCCCGGGCGGCCCGGGGCATCGATAGCGGCCTCGCATGAGGCCACCGGCAGAGGGGCGTGCGAAGCGAGCGCTTTACCAGCCGAAGGAGTCGAACGACCCGAAGTCCATCGACGAACCGTAGTCGTATCCCCCATAGTTGTACGAGAAGTCGTCGCCGTAGCTCGAGAACTCGCTCAATGGGTCATAGCCTCCCAGGTCGAAGGAGCTGCTGGGCTCGTCGTAGAAGTCGGGCGTCGAGAAGTCCTGGTACTCGTTGACGCTGTAGCCAGCGTAATCCTGCGTGGCCAAGTCGTCGTAGTACGCCAGATCGTTGTAGCCTCCCACGGGCTGCAGCGAATAGCTGTACCAACTGGGGTCGTCGAGAGAGCCGACGGCGAACTGCGTTTGGCTGATGGTCGAGCCTGCCTCGTTGGCGAGGTAGTCGTAGTTCCCACTGTAGAAGCCTTCCGTGATCGTGGCGGAGTTGGCTCCGGAGAACGTGATCAGTTCATCCGAGGTCTTGTTGAGCGTGCTGTCATAGACCATGATGCTGTCCTGTTCCTGGGACGTGCCGAAGTTCATGTAGTCGGTGTTGGTCCAGGAGCCATCATCGTCATAGATGTGGGTGGTCAGATTGTCGTTCGCTACCTGGTAGTTCACGTCCATCAGCGATGCGCCGGTGTCCGAGTAGGTGGTGCCGCTGTACGATCCATCGGTTTGCTGCACGAAGGAGGCGCTGCTCCAGTTGTACAGGTCGCTGGAGTTGCTGAGCGTGATGCCGATGCTGCCATTGGCATTGAAGGTGTCGTTCTCCGTGATGCCACCGTAGGCTGCCGTATAGGTGAGTACATCGTCTGTTTCAGTCAAGCCTGCGCCGTTGTCCGTGAAGTTGTAGGTTTCAGAGGCAACGCCATCTGAAGTGTCTCGCTCCACATAGGTCAGCGCTTCGTACTGGCCATTTCCCGACACCGTGATCGAACCCGATGTCCAGCTTTCCGTGCCCGTCAGGTCCGTGAAGGTCTCCTGCATGGATTGATCGGCATTGAGGGTGATGGTGCCCGACAGTGTTTCCACACCCTGGCTGTTGTAGACGGCTTCCTGCGTGACGTTGGGCTGCGTAGGGTCGAACTGGTAGCTGACGTAGCCTGCATTGCCTGCGAGGTAATCCGTCTCAGCGGTTTCGGCCAACACCTGCTGCCCATTGACAGCGGTCGCCTGGTAGTGCTCGTCGATGCGCGACAGCGTGGCATCGTCGGGCTGGAAGTACTGGACATCGAACGTTCCGTTGGTGCTGTCGCTGGTCAGTGCGGCGATGCTTTTTCCATTGGCGTCGGTCAGTATGTCATCCACCTGGTAGCTGTCGACCGGATCGGACGCGTTGCGGGTGTAGCTGATGGTGTCGACCGTGCCATCGTCATGAACGGTTCGGGACTGGGTGACGAGAAATTCGTAGCCATCGTCCGTGCTGAACAGCTGTTTGGTTCCGGTGATTTCAGACCACTCTTGCGAACCTTGGGCATCGGTGTCTGTGAAGCTGACCGAGCCATCGGGGTTGAAGGTGTTCTGCTCGACGGTACCGTCGCGCAGATAGGTGGTGTCCGCCACCAGCGAGACCGTCGCCGTGCCGGCATCGTAGGAGAAGGTCTGGTCCTGCTCTGTCCAGGTCTGCTGCGCGCTCGCGTCGCTGCTTTCGTCGTAGATGCTCTGCTCGAACCCGCCATCCGAGGTCGGTGTGATGACTGCCTCAAGCTGGTTGACGTTATCGACCTTGACGATCTCGGTCAGGTTGTCCTGGGCGTCGTACACATCGGCGATGTAGCTCGGATCGCCCACGCCATCGGTGTAGAAGTAGTAGAGGGTGCCGTGCTCACCATCGGTGATGGTCTGGTACTCGGTGGTGACCTGCCCGACGGAGTTGGTGATGGTCTCGTCGATGCTCAGGCCAGGAAAGGGGTTGTAGCGCGTGTCGTCAATGCTGCCATCGGCATAGGTGATCTTGTCCTCGGTCTGGTGGCCATTGATGTAATTGATCGTCTCCGTGCTGTCTGGCGAGGCGTCTGCGCCATCGCCGTAGGTGTTGGTGACGGCCGTGATGGCGTAGGTCTGGAGGTTGATGCTGTCCTCCTCCAGGAGCTGTCCTGTCGTGCTGTAGGTTTTCGCATCGAAGGTCGGAATGCCCTGCGCGTTTTCGCCCCAGTGATCGGTTGTACTGCTGCCATCGGTATAGAGGGTGATGTCATCGGTTTCCGCGCCCGCAGCGTTCTTGATGATTTCTTCGCTGGCCGCGCCGTCCCAGGGGTGGTAGACGATGTCGTCCGAGCCACTGGCGTCAACGACCTTGTCTTCCTTCACGTAGCCGTGGATGTAGTCGACGGTCTCGGTGCTCTCCGGCTGCGTGTCGGTGCTGCTGGCATAGGTGTTGATGACCGCGGAGATGGCATACGTCTGGAGGTCGATGTTGTCGTCTTCCAGAAGTTGTCCGGTTGCGCTGAATGTCCTGGCGTCGAAGGTCGGGGTTCCTTCTGCATCTTGGCCCCAATGATCTGCTTCACTGGTGCCATCGGTATAGCGCGTGATGTCATCGGTGTCTTGGCCGGCCGAATTTTTGATGACCTCATAGCTCGCCTCTCCCTCTACGGGGTTGTAGAACGTGGTGTCCGAGCCATTGCTGGAGACGGTCATGTATTCAGTGATGTCACCGAGTTGCTCCGAATTGATTTCGGCAATTGTCGGTGCTTGGCGCACTGTCGTGTCAGTGCTGCCATCGGCAAAAGTAGTCACTGCTCGGGTGCCACCGTCGCTGTTCAGTGTGACGAGCGTCGTCGACTCGAAAACCTGATTTGGTCCCAGCACGGTGGTGGTTGATCCGCCGTCGGCATTCGCGTCAATCAGACGGCTTTGAAGCAGATTGCCATCCATGTTGAAGCTCTGCGTCACTGTGCCGTCACCACCGAAATACACCTGTGTGAAGGTGCCGTCTGCATTGGGTGTAATGACCTTGGTGCTGTAGTCGATCCACGACGTGCCAAACAGCACGGAGCCGGGCGTGGCTGACATGTTGCCGACTTCGCCGAGGGCCTGCTGGATGACGACACCATTGGCGTAGGTGGTGGTGCGCCAGGTGCCGTCTGTAGCGACTGTGGCGTTCTCCGTGTCCGCCTGCAGCAGCGACTTGACCGCGTCTTCGCCAAAAACCGCACCAAGAATGCCCGCGCCAGCCACCAGTACGATATAGGCCACGTCGCCGACGGGGCCAAGCGGGAGCAGTGGAGCGAGGAAGCCCGAAGCGAATGACGACGCTGCCAGTCCGCCGGCCCACCCACCTGCCAGCGAGAGCGTGCCGTCCGCCAGAATCTTGCTGGCTCGGTCGGTGTCGCCCTGTATGTAGGCGTCTTCGGCCTGATTCACCAAGGTGTAGATTTGGTAGGCCGAGGCCGCAATGCCCAGCACGCCCAGCGCCTGAGATCCACCCTCTGCGAGCGCCACGGCCTGCTCGCCGATCGCCAGATTTCGCCAGCCTTCTCCCAGTGTGGTCGCGCCGTCCGCAGTCAGGTTCTGGATGATGTCTGTCTTGAATATCAGGTTGGCGCTGTCGGCCGGCAGAATCGTCCCGGCATACGCCGTCCCTTCGAACAGGGACGTAGAATCGACGCCCTCGACAACGATTTGGCTGCTAGACAGCGTCGATGTGACCGCCGACATGCCGTCCATCAGCACATAGGACGAAGCTGACACGGCCTTGTTGACTTCTTCCAGGGAGCCCGTCTTATCGAGAATGGCCTGGAACACTCGCTTGTCGACACCATTGATGCTGGTTACGGCGGGGGTGTCCAGCAGCGCCGGCAGCTCGGTCTGCGCGAAGACCTTGCTGGCATCAGAGAATCCTGTCAGTGTGCGTACGTCGCCAGTCGCCGCGTTGGCGAGCCTGTTTGATGCGATGTCCCAGATGCCGTCAATGGTCTGTAGACCGTCGCCGTCTTGTCCATTGAGGATAGCCTTGAGGGATTCGCTGTCGTTGCCCAAGGCATTGTCGAGCGCCTGATTGAACGCATCGCTGTTGAGGAACCGGCCCAACTCTGTCTGGCCGATGGTAATGACTTCGCCGCCACTGCTGACGCCGATGTTCTCCGCGACCTTCCAGGCATCCAGCGAACCCGTCGAACTGTTGACCTTGCCGCTGTAAAACAGCGTGATGGCATCGGTGCTGGCGCCGGGAACACTGATCGACAGCGAGGCAAGCTGAGCGTTGAGTTCCGATGAAAATTCGGCCAGCTGCGACGAGGACAGCGTTTGGCCATTGGTGTTCTGGGATTGGACCCAGGCAAGAACGTCCAAGGGCGTCGTCATGTCAGACTCCCTTGAAGTTCACGGTGATGGCATTCAGGCTGTCACGATTGCCGTGAAAGCCGTAGACATCGAGCGCCTCGCTGGCCATTGCCTGCAAGGCCTCGCGCTGAGGCTCCAGTGCTGCAGGCAGGCTCAGGCCTGCGTTTTCCCATGTGAGGGTGTTGCCTTGTTCGTTCTTGTTCAGCACGGGCTCGCCGACGAACAGGGCGATCTCCCCTCGATGCCACATTCCGTAGTACTCGGTCCTGGCCGTACCCTGGTAGCTGCCCCCGCCCCCGCCCGTGTAGATGAGGAATGTGTCCGTCTCGTGATTGATGATCCACCGGGGCTGATCCCATGAGTCGAAGGTCAGCGGCTTGCCGGACGGCTCCCTGAACTGACTGAAGTCGAATGCTTCGAGTTGTTCCTGGGGGATCTTTTCGACGACAAATGGCATGATCGTGGATGGCTGGTGATGTGTGTTCAAGATGGCTTCCTCCTGATGGTAAGCACAGAATCGCGCGTTGATCTCAAAGCCCTGTGCATCAAGTGCGCGCTTGATGCGGGGACGGGGAAGAACGTTCTCCATGTGCAGAAAGATCACCGCCGCATGCTGGCGAAGTGCACGAGCGCACAGCAGTCAGAAATGAACAGCGACAGCAAGGCCATCGCACTCCACACCATGGGTATGAGAGGCATCGAGAAATAGATGGCCAGGAGACTGCTGGCTTCGATGTCTTTGGGGTGCATGGCTAATCTGCCGGCAAAGACAAAGTGCAGGCTCAGCCATCCCAACCCTACAAGGGTGGCGTAGAGCAGGTGCGAAATGGCGATGAAAACGACCTGCCGGCGTCTGTTGCCTGGGTACAGTCGTTGAGTCCGCTCAAGCTCGGATCGAGTGAAACGGTGTGGTGTCCTCAGGGGGGTGTAGTCCCTCAGGAAATTGAAGGCCAGCAAGACACTGACAATCAATCCCCCACCAAAGGCAGAAAGCATCAACAGCTGGTGGAAACCGACGGAACCTGCACCATCGAGAAAGCCTGGGCTTATCTTCAGGCCGACAATATTCAATGCCTCGTAAACCGATGCGCAGCCCCGGTTGATCGCGACGATCCAGTCTGGCCGATGGGTCTCCAACAAGGTGAGCGCACATATCGGCAAGGTAGGTATCAGGAGCGGGCCGAGGGTTCGCCATCGCAGCCGCCTCGGGGCACTTGGCCGCCGATTTGAATCCACGGTGATCTGCTGATCGGGTTTGCTCATCGCACCGTCACTCCTTCATTGATGTACTTCACGATGGGCGCCAGGAAGAACTCGTAGATGCGGCGGTGGTCCGTGGTGATGTCTGCCTGCACGCTCATGCCTGGGCGCAGCAGCGCGGGGTGGTGGTCCACCATCAGCCGTGAGCCTGGGTCCAGCCGGATGTGCACGCGGTAGACAGGGGGGGATGACACGGGCTTGCCGGCGCCGCTCTCGCTCTTGTCGTCGGCGGCTGTCTTGCCTGGGTCATTCGATGCTGCGGCTTCGCGCGTTTCCGCATCGGGGCTGACCCAACTCAGGGTGCCCGACAAGGTGCCGTAGCGCTGGAAGGGATAGGTGTCAACCTTGATGTTCACGGGCTGGCCCACCTTCACGTAGCCGATGTCCTCGTTGGACAAGGTGGCCTCCACGATCAGAGGGGTGCCGTCGGGCACGATGGTCACCAGGCTCTGCGCAGGGGTCACGACGCCGCCGGTGGTGGTCACAGCCACGGATTGCACATAGCCCGACGCCGGTGCCCGCAACCACTTGAGGGCGTGCATTTCGCGCGCCCGGTCAAACTTGGCCTGCAGGTCGGCGTGGCCGCTGACGTTGTCGTTCAACTCCTTGAGCAGGCTGGCTCGGTGATCGCGGCTCACCAGCGCCAATGCCTGCTCGGCCTGGCGCACATCCTGCCGTGCCTGCTCTACCGTGCGTAGCTGGGCTGCATGGTCGTTCTCGGTCGATACCAGGCTCTGGTGCTTGTCCAGGTATTCCGCGCGCGAGATGAAGGTGTCGGCCAGCAGGCCGGCGTTCTGCTTCTCCTGCTCCTGGGCAATCGCCAGCAAGGCGGCCTGCTTGTTGAGCGTTGCTTCTGCTGCGCCCAGGGCCGCGCGTTTGCCCGCCAGTTCCGCCTGTGCGCTGTCAAGCTTGCCGGTGTACGCCGCTTCATCGGCTTGGCGAAGCGTTTCCTGCAATGCCACGGCGGCATGAGAGGCATCGCCATACCTGGCCTGCCGGCCGGAGAGTTCTGCGCTCAGTCTTTCCGCATTGAGTTCGTTGTGCGTGAGGCTTCCGGCGCTGCCGGCGAGATCGGCGCCTGAGAGCGTCGGATCCAGCTCCATCATCAGGTCTCCTGCCTTGACCTGCTGGCCTTCGCGCACGTGCAGTGCCTTGACGATGGCGGTTTCGGTGACCTGCATCACCTTGATGCGACCGTCCGGGATGAAGCGGCCAGGCGCGCTCGACACGACCTCGAGCGTTCCGATCGCCGACCAGAGCAAGGCCGACACAATCACTGTGGCCAGGGTCCAGACGACGGCGCGCTGGTAGGGCGATGGCGGTGTCTCCAGGATCTCCAGGCACTCAGGCAGGAACTCGCGTTCGGCTGCGCTCAGGCCAGGAGGCTCGTCGACGGCATGGTCGCCCGACGGCTGCGGCATGCGCGGAAACTTGAGAAGGCGTGCCGCCATGTCAGCCGCCCTCCTGCCGGACCACGCTCAACGCTGCGGCGCCTTGCTGCGCGAACAGATGGTGGTACAGGCCATGTGCGGCGAGCAGCTCGGCGTGGGTGCCCTGCTCCTGGATCTCGCCACGGTCCATCACCACGATGGTGTCGCAGTGGGCGATCGTCGAGAGTCGATGCGCGATGATGAACACCGTGCGGCCATGGCTGATGGCGCGCATGTTGTCCTGGATGATCCGTTCGGATTCGTAGTCCAGTGCACTGGTGGCCTCGTCGAAGACCAGGATGCGCGGGTTGCACAACAGTGCGCGGGCGATGGCGATGCGTTGCCGCTGTCCGCCGGACAGCGCGGTGCCGCGCTCGCCGACTTCGGTGTCGTAGCCTTCGGGCAACTCGCTGATGAAGTCGTGCGCACCGGCCAGCCTGGCCGCCTGCATCACGGCCGGCATGGGCGCCCCGGGCCATTGCACGGCGATGTTTTCCTGGATGGAGCCCGAGAACAGGAAGTTGTCCTGCAGTACCACGCCGATCTGACGGCGCAGCCACAGCGGGTCGAGCTGGCCGATGTCCATGCCATCGATCAGGATGCGGCCTGATTCGGGCAGGTACAGTCGCTGCAGCAGCCGCGTCAGCGTGCTTTTGCCTGAGCCGGAGCGGCCCACCAGGCCGACGGTGCTGCCAGACCGCACCTGCAGGTCGAAGCCCTCCAGGGTGCGCCGGCCCTCTGCCTTGTAGCGGAAGTTGACCGCCTCGAAGCGCACGTCGCCCTGCAGTTGCGGCAGGCTGGTGCGTGCTGGCTGGAACGGTTCGGCCGGCGTGTTCATCAGGTCGCCCAGGCGATCGACCGACAAGGCCACACGCTGGAAGTCCTGCCACAACGAGACGATGCGCATCACCGGGTTGATCACCTGCCCGGCGATCATCTGGAACGCGATCAGCTTGCCGACGGTCAGGTTGTTGTCCATGACCTCGCTGGCCCCGAACCACAGGATCGCGAGCGTGGTGCAGCGCTGCACCACGGTGCTCAGCGCAGAGGCGGTGCCAGACAATTGCTGCACCTCGCTGGCGGCATGCACCTGCCTGGCCAGCAGGCCTTCCCACTTGCGCGTGAAGATGCGCTCCAGCGCCATGGCCTTGACTGTCTGCATGCCTGTCACGGACTCGACCAGGAAGGACTGGCTGACCGCGTTGCGTTGAAAAAGCGTCTCCAGCCGTCGCCGGAACAGGGGGCGGATCAGCAAGGAAATCCCGATGAAAAAGGGCAGCGCCAGCAGCACCACCAATGTCAGCAGCGGGCTGTAGACCAGCATCAAGGCCACGAAGAGCACGATGAACATCGCGTCGATGGCCGTTGTCAGGGGCTGGCCGGTCAGGAACTGGCGGATCTGGTCCATCTCGCGCACGCGCGACAGGGTTTCGCCCACGCGCCGCACCTCGAAGAACCTCAACGGGATGCGCACCAGGTGCGAGAACAGCCTTGAGCCCAGCAAGACGTCGATGCGGCTGGTGGTGTGCGACAGCAGCCAGGACTTCAGCAGGTTCAGCGTGCCGTCGAACACGATCAGCAACAGCATGCCCGTGGCCAGCACATCCAGCGTGCTGATGCTCTTGTGGCTGAGCACTTTGTCGATGATGACTTGCGAAAACAGCGGGGTGCCCACCGCGAACAGCTGGATCACGAACACCGCGAGCAGCACTTCGCCCAGCGTGCGGCGGAACTTCCACAGCACCGGCACGAACCAGCCCAGGCCGAACCGGCGCGGCGTGTCGTCGAGGGTGATGGGGCGCTTGACGAGCATCACGTCGCCATCCCACAACGCACTCAGTTCATCCTGGTTCAGGATTCTGGGTTCCCGGTGAGATGGCAGCAGCACGACGTGCCGCCCTTCCGGCAGCGCGCGCTGGTACACGGCATAGCCGCCGTCCTTGAGCATCAGCATCATGGGAGCGGGCAGCCTGCCGATGCGCAAAACCACGATACGGCGCGGTGTGGCGCGCAGCCCGAGCAGCATCGCGCCGCGCTGGATGTCGCCCAGGCCTGCCTGGTCCGGCTCGATGCCCAGGCTGCGGGCCAATGCCGTGGGCTGTGCTGCGATCTGATGATGGGCCGCCAGCATGCACAGGCATGACAGACCGGCGATCCCGGATTTACTTTCCTGATTCGATATCGACACAACAGGTACTCCCCCTGATCCCGCAGAATGCTGGGGGAGCAAACTGAAACAAGACTGAAAAAAGTACCGATGAGAGTCTTGATCGTTGAAGACGACGCGCCTCTGAGGGGAGGGTTGCAAAGCGTGCTGGAACTGGCGGGGCACCGCACTGCCACCTGTGCCGATGGGTTGCAGGCCAGCCATCTGCTGGAAAGCGAGCCTTTCGACCTTGTGGTGCTTGACCTTGGGCTGCCTCGACGCGACGGACTGGACGTGCTGCGCCGCTGGCGCGCGCGGGGTGGGACGACACCGGTGCTGGTGCTCAGCGCACGCGACCAGACGACCCAGAAAGTTCAGGGTCTCGATGCCGGGGCCGACGACTACCTCAACAAGCCGTTCGAGCGCACCGAGTTCGAAGCCCGTGTCAGGGCATTGCTGCGCAGGGGCCAGTCTCCGATGCAGCGGATCGGCTGCTTGAGCTGGGATGCTGCGCAGCGGCGCCTCACGATCAACGGTGAAGATGTCCCGCTCACGCGCAACGAGTCGGTCGTTCTGGAGGCACTGATGCGCCCGCCGGGGCAGATCGTGAGCAAGGCGCAGTTGGCGGCCCGCTGCAGTGCGGACCACATTGCGGTCAGCGACAACGAGGTCGAGGTCTACGTCTACCGGTTGCGCCGCAAGTTGGCGATCGCGCCAGACGCCCGAATCAAGACAGTCCGCGGCCTGGGATATTGTCTGATGGCCGCCGGAGCCGACGAATGAAGGCATTGGCCGGTGCGTCCTTGAAGCAGACGCTGGCCTGGCAATTGGCCGTGGCCTTTTCGCTGCTCGGCCTGATGGGCTCTTGCGGTGTCTATGTGCTGGGGCGCCACTCCATCACACAGGCCTATGACCGGGATCTGGAAAACGACCTCGCCAACCTGGCCCTGCACGTGTCGCGTGACGGCGGGCAATGGCGCGCATTGCTGTCCCCGGCCGCTGAACGCTGGTTGCTGATCAACGAGGGGGAGCGGGTCGTCTACCGCATTCTTGATCTGGAGCATCACGCCGTGCTGGTCAGGTCGCCGGGGCCTTCCGTCTGGCCAGAGACCGGGGGGCCTTCTGCGGGCACAAGGTTCTACACACGCAAGGTCGGGGATACCGCCTTTCGCATTGGCCAGACCACGCTGCCTGTCGGGGCTGCTCGGCCTTCGCTCCTCATCGAGGTGGGCGAAACGCTGGGCCGCCGTGAGCGCTTGACCAGGCAATTGATGGGCGGCATGGCGCTGCTTTTTCTAGGGGTCACGCTGGTGGCCACCCTGCTGGTGCGCTGGGGACTGGGCCGCGCGTTCCGCCCCCTGGAGACCCTCAAGCACCAGGTGAGCGAGCGTTCGGTCGATGACCTCACGCCGCTTGAGCCGGCGCTGGCGCCTCATGAGGTGCGCGGGCTGCTGCACGCCATCAACGACATGATGGCCCGGGTCTCCCGATCGGTCGATGTGCGCACGCGGTTCATCGCCAACGTGGCGCACCAGCTCCGCACGCCCCTGGCCGGCTTGAGCCTGCATGCGCAGCTGGTCGCACGTGATGGTGCGCTGCCGGCTTCGGCGCAAGGCCAAGTGGACGAGATCCACCGGGGTGCGCGCAGGCTCTCCCATGTGATCGACCAGTTGCTGGTGCTGGCCCGTGCCGAGTCTGGCCGGGCGGACTGGGCGGGAGAACCGGTTGACCTGATCGACACTGTCCGCACAGTGGTCCAGCGCTATCTGGTCGATGCCGACCGCAAAGGCGTGGACCTGGGATTCGACGGCGATCTGACACAGGCAACAGTACTGGGCAACCGTGTCTTGCTTGAGGAATTGCTGGCCAATCTGATCGACAACGCCATCCGCTATGGGCGCCGCGATGGTGCCGTCACCGTGTCGGTGGTCGAAGACGCGGGTAACGTGGTGCTGAGGGTCAAGGACGACGGGCCGGGGATGGTTGAAGGCGACGACCTTTTCGTGCGTTTTCGGCGGGCTGCGGAGCCGGGCGGGGAGGGCGCTGGGCTCGGGCTGGCCATCGTCAGGGAAATCGCCCAGGCACACGATGCCGTGCTGTCGTGCACCACGGCGCCTGGGCAGGGTGTCGATGTCGCCATCGTGTTTGGCCTGGCGGCCGGTGGTGTCCGCCAAATCCCGATGCCATCAGGGGTATGAGCATGCCCGATATAAAGGGCGCATGCACAAGCCATCGCCCGACAAACCCCACCAGACGCTGGACCACCAGGCCGGCCAGGTGCGCATCGGCATCTCGGGCTGGCGCTACGAGCCCTGGCGCGGCGTGTTCTACCCGGATGACCTGCCCCAGCGGCGCGAGCTGGAGTTCGCCTCGCGCGCGCTGCCCAGCATCGAGATCAACGGCACTTTCTACGCGCTGCAGACGCCAGCCAGCTTCGAGGCCTGGTTCAATGCCACGCCGGATGATTTCGTCTTCAGTGTCAAGGCGCCCAAGTACGTCACGCACGTTCGCCGGTTGAACGATGTGGACAAGCCCATCGCCAACTTTCTGGCCTCGGGCATGCTGCGGCTGCGGCACAAGCTCGGGCCCATCCTGTGGCAGTTCCCGCCGAGCTTTCGTTTCGATGCCGCCCTGTTCGAGGATTTCCTGGCGCAGCTGCCGCACGACACCGAGGCCGCGCTGTCGCTGGCCCGGCACCACGACCCGTTCATGGCGAGCCGCGTGCACCTGGCCATCGACCAGAAGCGCCCGTTGCGGCATGCGGTGGAGATCCGTCACCAGAGCTTCGTCGACGGTGCCTTCATCGACCTGCTGCGGCGGCACCAGGTGGCGCTGGTGGTGGCCGACACGGCCGGCAAGTGGCCGATGCTGGAAGAGCCGACCAGTGACCTGATGTACCTGCGCCTGCACGGCGACAAGGAGCTCTACGCCAGCGGTTACAGCGATGAAGCCCTGGACCGCTGGGCCGAGCGCATCCACGCCTGGCGCCAGGGCGGCCAGCCGCGCGATGCCAAGACGGTGGACGGCGCCACGGCCAAGGCCGCCAAGCCCCGCCACCGCGACATCCATGTCTATTTCGACAATGACATCAAGGTGCGCGCGCCTTTCGACGCCGCGCGCCTGATGCACCGGCTGGGCCTGGCCGACACGCTCAATGCCGAGGGGCATTTCGAGGTGGCCCTGCCCGCGGAGGACAAGCCCAAGCGATCCGCCCAGAAAAAAGCCCCGCGCCAGGCGGGGCCGTGAGCAACCGGCGCGATCGTGTGTGATCGCGCGTGATTACTTGGTGACGGACGTGCCGGCAGCGCTGTGCTGATGGGCCGTCTTGTGGTTGGTCTTGGTGTGCTTCTTGGCGGCGTGCTTGGTCACGTGCTTGGCGGGCGGGGCCTTGGTGTCGGCAGGCGTGGGCACGGCGGCGAAAGAGGCAGCGGCGAACACGGACAGGGCCGAGGCGGCGATGATCGACTTGGTGGTCATGGCAGGAATCCTTCAATGGACGAGACCCGGATGCTGGGTCTTGGGAGCCGGCCCGATGTGCCGGGCTTGAGGGTTCAACGGCCCGCCTGAACGGTGGGTTGACGGCTTTTTTACCGCGTTTGACGTCGTTCAGGTCCGGCTTAGAATCCGCGGCATGAGACTGTCCGGCCTCCTGTCACCGCGTCGCCTGGCGCGCCACACCTTGGTGGTGGCGCTGCTGGCGCTGGTGATGCTGGGCCAGTCTTGGTGGAGCGCCCTGCGTTCCGTGGGCATGGCCACCGGCATCGAGGTCTGCTCGGCCGAGGGCGCCCGCATGGTCGATGACCAGGGCCAGCCGCTGCCGAGCAAGATGTCCCACCTGGGGCACGACTGTTGCTGGAGCGGCGCAACCGATGCCCTCGTGCCCCGCATCGAGCCCTTGCCGGTGATGGCCCAGCGCCACCGCGTCCCGCCGGACGCGCACCGCCCGGGCTGGTGGGATGCCGAGTGGCGCGGCCCGCTGTCCCGTGGCCCGCCGTTGATCGCCTGAATCGAACACACCTGTGGGCCGTGTCGTTCCGTGCCGCCGCGTGGCGCATGGGATGCCGTGCCCGAGCCTGTCGTCTTTTCCGGAGATCTTTCCGATGTCTTCCCCATGCCGGCCCCATGAGGCCGTTTGCCAAGCCATGCGGTTGCTGTCCCTGTGCGCAGCCCTGGCGCCTGCCGTGTCCGTGTGGGCACAATCCGCCGCCACGCCGAGCGCCGCGCCTTCGGGCCCTGCTGCCTCCAACGCGGCCACCGCGTCGCCGCTGCCCGCCGTGACCGTGCGCGCCCTGCGCGATCCCGACAAGTCCACCTTGACCCAGCCCGATGTGCGCACGGCGCGCGACCGTGTGCAGCGCACACCCGGTGGCGCCGCCGTGGTCGATGCCGATGATTACGCCCAGGGCCGCGTCTCCACGCTGAGCGATGCGCTGGGCATGGCCACCGGCGTGTTCGTGCAGCCGCGCTTCGGCGCGGAGGAGTCGCGCATCAGCATCCGCGGCTCGGGCCTGCAGCGCACGGCGCACGGCCGGGGCCTCAAGCTGATGCAGGACGGCGTGCCGCTGAACCTGGCCGATGGCAGCTTCGACTTCCAGGCCGTGGAGGCGCTGACCGCGCGCTATGTGGAGGTCTGGCGCGGCGCCAATGCGCTGCAGTACGGCAGCAGCACGCTGGGCGGCGCGGTGAACTTCGTCTCGCCCAATGGCTACAACGCCGACAAGGCCCGCGTTCGCGTCGAAGGCGGCAGCCACGGCTATGCCCGCGCGCTGCTGTCGGCCGGCACGGTGCTGGGCGATGTCGACCTGTACGTGTCCACCAGCGGCTTCGTGCAGGATGGCTTTCGCGCGCATGCCCAGCAGGACACCCGCCGCAACTTCGCCAATCTGGGCTGGCAGCTCAATGACAAGCTGGAAACGCGCTTCTACCTGGGCAACGTCAGCAGCAATTCCGAACTGCCCGGCTCGCTGACCAAGGCGCAGCTGCGCGCCAACCCGCGCCAGGCCAACGCGGCGTCCGTCAGTGGTGACCAGCACCGCGACATCGACTGGACGCGCCTGTCCAACAAGACGGTCTACCGGCCCGATGCGCAGCAGCAAGTGGAGTTCTTCGTCTACGCATCGGACAAGAGCCTGCACCACCCCATCAGCTTCGTGCTCGATCAGCACAACCGTGACCAGGGGGTGGAGTTGCGCTATGTCAACGAGTCGCCCCTGATGGATCACGGCAACCGCTTCGTGCTGGGCCTGAGCGCCAACCAGGGCCGCACCAACGAGGACCGCTACGTCAACGCCGGCAATGGTGTCAGCGGTGCGCGCATGGACGCCAGCAGCCAGACGGCCCGCAACACCGAACTCTACGCCGAGAACCAGTGGCGCGTGCTGCCCTCGCTGGCGCTGGTGACGGGCCTGCAGGCCGCGCGCTCGTCCCGCACCTTCGTGGACCGCTACGTGCCCGCCGGCCAGGCCAGCAACAGCTTCGCGCTGGACTACGACGGCTTCTCGCCCAAGCTGGGCGTGCTGTACGACCTGCAGCCCGGCGTGCAACTGTTCGCCAACCTGTCGCGCGGCTACGAGCCGCCGTCGATGAGCGAGCTGGCCGGTGGCACCTACCCGCTGCCCAACCCCGCGCAACGCTCGACCACGCTGGAGCTGGGCAGCCGTGGGCGCATCGGCCCGCAACTGCAGTGGGACGTGTCCGTGTACGAATCGCGCCTGGAGAACGAGCTGCTGCAGACCTCGCTCAACGGCGGCGGCGCCGACGTGACCATCGCCGTGCCGCACACCGTGCACCGTGGCCTGGAGCTGGGCCTGAACGGCCAGGCCCTGCGCAATACCATCGGCCAGGTGGAGTGGAAGCTCAACGCGCTGTGGAATGACTTCCGCTTCGACGACAACGCCACCTATGGTGAGCGCAGCCTGCCCGGCATCCCGTCGGCCTTCGCGCGCGCGCAACTGGGCTACCGCTTCCACCAGGGCCGAACGCTGATCGCGGTGACGGCTGAACATTCGGGCGGCTACGCCGTCGATTTCGCGAACACCTTGCGCGCCGATGCCTACACGATCTGGGGCCTGAAGGCGGGTGGCGATATCGCCAAGGGCCTGAGCTGGTTCGTGGAGGGGCGCAACCTGGGCGACAAGGCCTACGCCGCCACCACCGGTGTGGTGCGCGTGGCGACGCCCAATGCCGCACAGTTCCTGCCAGGCGACGGCCGATCGGTGTACGCCGGCCTGGACTGGCGCTTCAACTGAGGCAGTCCTTTCATTGACGACCCCACAGGAGACTTCGATGACCACGACGATCCGTACGCGCCAGCCTTTGGCGGCTTTGCTCATGGCCTTGGCGGCCGGTGCCTTCACCAGCGCGACCCAGGCCCACATCACCGTCAGCAGCGACACGGCCACGGCCGGCGCCTATGCCCGCGTGGTGCTGCGCGTGCCGCATGGCTGCGGCCCGAGCCCCACCACCGGCATCACGGTGCAGGTGCCCGCCGGCTACCTGCTGGCCAAGCCCATGCCCAAGCCGGGCTGGACGCTGAGCGTGGAGAAGGCCGCGCTCAAGCCGCCCCTGCGCATGCATGGCCGCGAGGTGAGCGAGACCACGGCGCAGGTGCG
>DXIO01000068.1 GCA_019112875.1 Candidatus Aquabacterium excrementipullorum | reverse complement strand
CTGGGCCGCATCGCCCAGATCGCGCAGCAGGCCAACGCGCCGTTTGTCACCAGCCTCGGCATCGACGGCCTGACCGATCGCAAGAAGCCGCCGCACGCCCTGGTGCAGGAAGCCTTGCGTGCGCTCCAAGGCCTGCCCTCGGCCAGCCACCTCAGCCTGATGGCGCCGCGCTTCATGCTGCGCCACCCCTACGGCAAGCGCAGCGACCCGATCAGCAGCTTCGATTTCGAAGAGTTCACGGCGCAAGAAGGCCTGCGCGGCATGCTCTGGGGCCACCCCGCCCTGCTGGCCGCCAGCGCCGTGGCCGGCAACGACGGCCTGACCATCGGCGACCTGCCCTTCTACCATTTCAAGGATGCGGACGGCGACACCATCGCCCTGCCCACCACCGAGCGCCTGCTCAACACCGACGCCGCCACCACGCTGCGCGATTGGGGCATCAGCCCCCTGCTGGCGCACAAGGGCGCGCCCGAGCTGCGCCTGGCCGGCCTGGACGCCGTCAACGGCGCCGCCCTGGGCAAGGCGGCCCCCGTCTCCAGCAAGCCCCGCGTGGGCGTGGAGACCAAGGTCGGCATCGGCGCGCAGCTCACGGTCACCACCCGCAAGCCGGCCGCCGGCCAACCCGCTGCAGCCAAGGGCGATGACGACGACCTGCTGTCCAGTGGCAGCGACAGCAGCGACGACAGCGGATCGAGCGACGACCTCGACGCGCTGCTGGCCGGCCTGGGCGACGACACCTCCTCATCGTCCAGCAGCGACAGCGGCAGCGGTGATGACGACCTCGACGCCCTGCTCGCCAGCCTGGGGGGCGACGACAGCAGCAGCTCGTCCAGCGACGACAGCGCCGCCGACAACAGCGACATGGACCCGGAACTGGCAGCCCTGCTCGCCTCGTTGGAATAAGGCCTCAGCCGCGAGGTGCCGACCCGTCCATTCGGACGGGAACCTACTTTTCCGTAGTGGGTGGCCTTTTCACACCCACTTACAGTCTGTCCTGAAACATGGAGCAGTTCGGCGCCCCAGGGCGCCCGAGGGTGCCTGCACATGTTGTCGGCCGGCCGCAAGACAGCCGGCGCCTGCTCACCTGTCTGACACACGGAACACGCAACATGATCAAGCTCAGCACCAACCTCACCCTCGCCGCCTGGAAGAAATCCAAATCCCTGGCCCAGGCCTTGAAAAGCTCCATCAAGGGCACCAAGATCACGCCGCTGCTCGAGGCCCTGGAAAAAGCCGCCAAGGCCGACGACTACGAGAAGACGCTGGCCGCGCTGGCCGCCCTCGAAGAAGGTGCCCGCGTGGCGCTCAAGAACTCCTCGGTCGACGAGGAGTCGCGCGACCTTCTCAAGCTCATGATCGAAGACGCCAAGAAGCTGACACCGGGCCTGAAGGCGGAGCTGGACAAGCAGGCCAAGACCAGCGCCAAGAGCGACGCCAAGGCCGGTACCCCCGCGGATCCCGGTACCGGCAAGGCCATCAAGCAGGTCGTGTTCAGGCAGGACATGAGCAAGGACGTCCAGGTGTCCGGGCTCAAGCACGTCAAGCCGCCCTCCTTCGTCTTCCAGGCAGAGATCGCCATGGACGAAGGCGTGTTCAAGAGCATCGGCAAGGACTCGATCTACCTGCTCGAGCTCAACAAGGGATGCCAGAAGGTCTACAACCAGACCGTCGCCGCCATCACCAGCAAGCTCAAGGCGTTCGACAAGCTCATCGAGACGATGATCGACAAGCAGGCCCCCGAAGCGACGATGCAAAAGCAGCTCGACGGCCTCAACAAGTCCTTCGAGGAAGACAAGCGCGTGGCGGAAGCCGCTTGCGAACAGCTCGCCGGCGACCTCTGGGTCGCGTACTGCCGCAAGAAGACGGAGTACACCAAGTACAAGGTCAAGATCGTCGCGACCATCGTGGGCGCAGGCGCCGCGCTGATCACCTCCATCGCGCTGATGGCCACCGCGCCTTTCACGGGCGGCGCCAGCGCGGCGCTGTCGATCATCGGCATGGTCAAGTCGGCCGTGACGATCGGCAAGGAAATCGCCTCGGCGGCCCAGGAAGTGGAAGGCTGCCAGAAGGTGCTGGACAAGCAGATCCTGGTCGTCGAGGCCGTTGTCAAGAAGGGCACGAAGGCCAGGACAGCCAATGAGCTGACCGCCATCGTGATGAACGAGTTCATCGGCATCAGCCAGCCTTGCATCAAGACCTGCCAGAGCCAGGCCGACACCATGGTGCAGAAGCTCAATGGCGTCGAGATCAAGTCCCACGACCTGTCCAAGAAGCTCAACGGCATCCTCGATGCCCAGGAAAACGTGCGCAAGGAGTTCCTCAAGGAGGCCGCCAAGAGCCTGAACAAGCACCCCAGCAAACTGGCCCCGGGGCAGCTCAAGATCATCGAGAAGCAACTCGATTCGGAACTGTCGGGCAACTACGCCAAGGTGATGGCGGCGATCGACGCCACCACCGCCACCTACCAGCGTTTTGAAAAGGCGCAGGTCAAGGCCGTCGACCTGCAAAAGCGCCTCAAGGCACTGGGCGACCGCAGCACACTCGAGAAGCTGATTGCCGGCCTGCTCTCGCTGAAGGATCTGCCCCTGGGCGTGCTCGACGGCAACGCGCTGGCTTCCACGTCCCAGGATCTGATCAAGAACCTGGTGCCGGTCGCCACCGGCTGGTCCTATGATCGGATCAGCGAAGTCGCCCTCGACGGAACCTTCCTCGATTTCAAGAAATAAACCACCCGTGCCGGGAGAAGACGCGGGAGGGCGCTGCGCCCCCCGCCGCCAGAATCACCATGAACGACACCCTCATGTCCATGCGCATGCCCGCCCTGTTCAAACTGCCCAAGCTGCTGCATCGGGCGGCCGTCGCCACCTTGCTGGCCGCCAGCGCGTTGATGGCGACCGCGGCCGACCAGGCCGTGCCCCCAACGGCCGCCGCCAGCGCGGCAAGCGCGGAGGCGCCGCGCAAGCCGGGCGTGCTGCGCGTGGCCGTCAAGCCCGCCAAGCCCTTCGCTTATCAAGAGAACGGCCAGTGGAAGGGCTACAGCGTCGACCTGTGGAACGCCATCGCCCAGAAGGAGCAATGGCAGTTCGAATGGGTGCCCATGGAGACCGTGCCCCAGACGCTCGAAGCCCTGCAGAAGGGCCAGGTCGACGTCGGCGTGGGCGCCTTGAGCATCACCGAAGAACGTGAAAAAGTGCTCGATTTCTCGCACCCCTTCTTCGAATCGGGCCTGCAGATCATGTCGCCCGTCGCCAGCGCCGGCTCGATCTGGGTGGCGCTCGAAGGCCTGGCCTCGGCGCCCGTGCTCGGAGGCTTCGGCGGCCTGGTGCTGGCCCTGCTGCTGGTGTCCTGGCTGCTGTGGTGGTTCGAGCACAAGGACAACGAAGAGAGCTTCCCCGCCCCCGCCTGGGCCGGCTTCAAGGAATCGCTCTGGTGGTCCACCAACATCCTGATCGCCGGCGGCTGCGAGAACAAGACGCCCAACGGCACCCCCGGCCGCCTGCTGGCCGTGGTCTGGATGCTGGGCGGCATCGCCTTCACCTCGTACATCACCGCCGTGTTCACCTCCACGCTGACGGTCACGCGCCTGAACACCCAGGTGCGCGGCGTGAGCGACCTGCAGGGCCAGATCGTCGGCACCGTGGAGGGCAGTTCCAGCGACGCCTACCTGAACAAGCTCGGCGGCATCCCGGTCGAAGGCCACGAATCGGTCGATTCGGCCATGGCCGCGCTGCTTCACAAGGATGTCAAAGCCGTGGTCTACGATGCGCCGATGCTGCGCTACTGGATCACCACCCACCCGTCGGAAAGTGAAAAAGTCGCGCTGGCCGGCGACACCTTCGCCCGCCAGCACTACGGCTTCGCCCTGCCCGTGGGCAGCGTCAAGCGCAAGGAAATCAACGAAACCCTGCTGCAGTTGCGTGGGTCCGGATTCCTTGAGGATCTGGAGAAACGCTGGTTCGGGACGCTGCAAACGGCACAGCCCCAGTGACCTGATCAGGAGGGGCGGGCCATCCCTAGACTCAGGGAGTCGGCCCCTACCCCACCCTGTGCGTTAAGACTATGATTGCCGAATTACCGTAAGGAGCACCCGCCATGAACCGCCCCCAAACCCCTGAATCGCACGCTGCACGCCGCATCCTGGCTGCCTGCCTGCTGACGGCGGCACTGGGCGCCTCGCCCGCCTGGGCCCAGGACGCCGCAGCCCCTGCCGACACCGGCGCGGCCGCCGCCCCCCTGGATGTCGGCACCAGCGTGCCCGACGCCGCTTCCGTCAAGGAAGGCCTGTTCCCGGAAGACGCCTGCAAGGAACTCGAAGCCAACGGTTTCAAGTGCATGGGCTTCAAGCCCGCCATCAAGTACTCGCTGCCCGCCTCGTCGTTCGCGCTGGGCTCGGCCGTGCTGCCCGAACTGCTCAAGCGCCAGCTCGACGTGTTCGCCGAAGTGCTGCGCGGCAAGCGGGGCTCGTCCGGCCGCCAGGTCAAGATCGTGGGCCATGCCGATGCGTCCGGCTCGCAGGCCGGCAACCTGAGCCTGTCGCAGCGCCGCGCCGAATCCGTGCGCAACTACCTGGTGCAAAAGGGCGCCGACGCCAGCATGCTCGAGGCCGTGGGCCTGGGCTCGGCCGATCCCAAGAACAAGGCAGATCCCTATTCCAGCGAGAACCGCCGCGTGGAGATCGGGCGCGCCAAGTAAGCGAGACGCCCGTCCAGCCCCCAAGGCCGCTTTCGAGCGGCCTTTTTTTGGCCGCACGCCCCCACAAACCAGGAAAGACCATGCCATTTGAGCAGGCCACGCAAGCATTGCGGCATGGCGCGCGGCCGCGCAGCGCCGTGGGCAGGGCCATCGTCCGGGCCACCGTGCTGCGCGGACGCCAGCCCATCTCGGGTGCGCTGAACAAGAAGCCTGTCAGCACCGCCAAGCCGCCGGTGGCGACCGCACCACTTGCCGAAGACACCGCCAACTGGACCACCGAGGTGCGCAATGGCTACACCTACTCGCTGGACCAGCAGCAACGCACCCGCCGTGTGCAGGGCACCCTGACCGGCAACCCGGCCCAAAAGCGCAACACGACCGCCCAACTGGCCGCCGGTGGCGCTGACCGCAAGACGTCCGACGAGGGCGGGCACTGGATCGGCCGGCGCTTCAACGGCCCCAAGGAGGCCTTCAACCATTTCGCCCAGGACAGGAACTTCAACCGGGGCAAGTTCAAGGCCCTGGAGAACGCCTGGCAGCGGGCACTGGACAAGGGCCAGCAGGTGGTGCTCGATTTCAAGGAGATAAGATACCCGGAGGGATCCCTGCGCCCCAGTGAGCTGCGGATCGATTACACCGTCGATGGTGTGCCCTACAAGGTGGTCTTCAAGAACGCGGCCGCCGCGAAACCGTGAGCGTGCGACACCCATGAGCCAGGACATCGAATCCCTTTACCAGGCCATCGGCGCCGAGGCGCTCGACGCTGCGCCTGACCTGCAGGGCACCCTGCTGGTGTACGCCGAGGTCGACGACGGCCTGATCGCCGCCAGCGTGTTCTATGAGAAGGGCGCCAGGCGCACCGTGACCTTCAAGGACTGCCCACCCGTGCTTGAAGACCTGGTGTACGCCTTGTGGGAAACCTGGCAAGCCACGCCAGGCCAGGCGGCATGGGGGGCCATCGAGTACGTGGTGCGCGATGGAAGCTTCAACATCAGCCTGACCTACCCCGATCAGATGGATGCGCAGGAAGGTCTGCCCGAGCGCCGCCCCCGTGTGATCCAGAAGTACTTCGGGGATGCGAAGGTGGACTACGCCGATCCGGCATGAAAGCGGGCCGCATGGAACTGCTGCAACAACAAGAGCAGTTCATCGGCGAACTGCTCGACGGCATCACCGAACCCTGGGAACGCATCGAGGTCCACTACGAGAACTTCGCGTGGGGTGACGAGCACACCGAGATCTACGTGGCCAACCGCTTCCTGGATGGGCAGCAAACCGACGTCGATCTGAGCCTGGAGGCACTGGACACGCTCGCGTCACTGAAGGCACACCGGCCCGACGGGCAGGACGAGCCCTGGACATGGCTGACCTTCACACTCGATGCGCAAGGCCACTACCACTTCAGCTACCAGTATGGCGTGCCGCCTTACGTGGCGCGCGAGATCGAGGCCAGCAAGGACTGAGCACGCCCACTCGCGTCAGGGAATCTGCTCGGTCACCTGACCGGGGAAGGTCACCGAGATCACCCCGCCCCAGATGCACATCAGCTTGCTGGTGTTGTCCAGCGCGGGCATGTTGGCCAGCAGCACCGTGGGCGCGCCCGGCACCCAGGGCGCCGGCGTGGCAGGCACGCAAGGCATGGGCGTGAGCACGCCCAGCGCCGCCGCCGTGGCCGCCGCCACGACCGGATTGGCCGGGCAGGTGCACATCCCGAACGGACGGATGTTCACGATAGGGATGTGGTCCATGATGTTGGCCGCCGGCTGGTTGCTCGTCATCACGCGGTTGATGGGCAGCACGCCCATGGCACTGGGCGCCATGCCGAAGGAGCAGGCCAGCAGCGCGTTGTTGCAGACATGTTGCGGCATCTCAGGCCTCCGTCATGAAGTTCATCGCGGTCACTCGGGATCGTCCAGCGCCCACACCGTGAGGGCGCTGAAGTTGTCGTGGCTCGGCTTGTGCGCGGCGTTGCGCAGCACCAGGGACTCGAGCGTGCTCAGCCATTCGCGCGGGTCGCGGGCCTGCTGCAGGGTCTGCTGAAGCAGGGCCTCGTCCACGTACTCCCACAGGCCGTCGGTGCACAGCAGGAAGACATCGCCCGGCGCGATCAGCCAGGGGTCGGGGCTCACGCCGATGTGCAGGTCTTCTTCCTGGGAGCCGAGCGCGCACAGCAGTTCGCTGCGCTGCGCGTGGTTGCGCATCTGCTCGGGCTTGATCAGGCCGCCATCGACCAGGGACTGCACCAGGCTGTGGTCGCGCGTCTGGAAACGCAGGGTGCCACGGCGGAAGATGTACAGGCGCGAATCGCCCACGTGGCCCCACAGCGCGGTCTGCGTGTCCAGCTCGATGAACAACGCCACCACGGTGCTGTGCATGTGCTCGCGCACGCCGCCCTGCTGGCGGTGCTCGTGGATGGTGCGGTTGGTGTCCAGGATCAGCTCGTGCACCGAGGCCCCGCTGTGCACGGGCACCTGCGCGTTGCGCTCGATGATGTGGCGCACAGCCAGCTTGGAAGCGATGTCGCCGCCGCCATGGCCGCCCGCGCCATCGGCCACCACGCAGGCGAGGTGGTGGTCGGAGTGCCAGTGGCCGCAGGCATCCTCGTTGTAGTTGCGCCCCCCTTGGCGCGAGATGATGGCCAGGTCCAGCTGGATGTGGCCCGGGGCGCCGTACACGGTGTCAGCGAAGTTCGACATGGTTGTTGCTTTCGGTGTCGTCTCGGTCACGCGTAGGCTCACGCATCGCGCTGCAGTTCGTCGATGTGCGCTTCATAGGCGCGCAGGAATTCCTTGCCGAAGAGCTCGTGGAAGTCGTCGCTGGCTTCCGCGGAGATCTGGCTGTAGAGCTCGGTGAAGACGTCCCACATGCGGGCCTTGCGGGCACCGGGCAGCACGGAGGCCAGCACCGATTTCTGCGTCAGCTTGCCTTCGAGCACCTCGGGATCGAAGCGCTTGAGCACGCCTTCGAGGGCCGCGCGCATGCCGGCCACGAAGGCGAACTGGTGGGCGCGGAGGTCGTCGTAGGCATCGCGCATGGCCGGGGCTGGCGGCATGAAGCCACGCGCGGGCGGGCTGAGCAGGTGATTCAGCGCCACATCGACCGAGGGCGAGAACTTCAGCGGGTTGTTCTCCTTGGCCACGATCATCGTGACCTCGGCGCGGATCTCGCGCTTGAGCGCGGCGCGCGCCACCAGCAGCTCGACCGTGCCCTTGGTGGATTCGTGCACCAGTTGGCCCAGCAGCTTCATGAACTCGGGCGTGAGCGACTGGATGGGCAGGGTGGCCATGCCCAGGCCCTCACGCAGCGCGGCGATCAGGGCCGCCTGGTCGGCGGGCGTGCCGGCAGCGGCTGGCGGCAGCGCCTGCGCAGGTGCCGGGCTGACCGCCACGGGGACTGGGGCGGCGACCTCGGGCGGCGGCACCGGGCGTGGCGGCGCGACCGGCACCGGCGAGGCGACCGGGGCCACGGGAGCCACAGGGGCGAACGCAGGCTCGGGCACAGGCGACGGCGCCCCCAGCCCCAGGTCGGAGAAATCCAGCGGATCGCGCACCCCACCGCCACCGCTGGCGGGGCTGCCGCCACCGAGCAGGGCCAGCGGGTCCAGCGATGTGGCCGGGCTCGCCTGCGGACGGGCGGCGGGCGCCTGGATCGGGGCGGGGGCGGGTGTCGGCACCGCGCGCGGTGCCGCCGGGCCGGTCGTGCCGAAGCTGTCGAAGTCGCCCAGCTTGGACTTCGAGCGGATCACGGTGCGCCCTTCCTGGGCGCCATCGTCCCAGGACATCACGGCGGAACCGGCGCCGCCTGCCGCCGGGGGGGCGCTGGGGACCGGTGCCGCGGGCGCGGCCGTGGGGGCGCGGGTCTGCAGCGGCGGCTCCAGGAAGGGCTGGTTCAGCAAGGAAGCGTTGTCGGGCGCGGCCGTGGCCGAGGCCACGTTGACCGAGTTCAGCGACTTCATCGGGTCGATGTGGTTGGCCATGTTCGGCTGCGCCGAGGCCTGGGCCAGCACCGAGTTCGCCAGCGGATCACCACCGCCGCTGCTCCCGGCGCCCAGGCCGAACATGGCATCGATCGACGACGCCGTGTTGGCCTTGCCGCCGCCCAGGTCGCCCATGCCGGGGATCAGCGGCGCGCTGGCCGCGGCGCCCAGTTCCAGCCCCAGGCTGTTGCCCTGGCCGAGCGAGCGGGCCAGGTCCTGCGGCTTGGGCGCCGAGGCCGGCTCCGGCGCGAAGGGATCCCAGTCGTCCGGGATGCCGCCGGCCGCGGAAGGCGCCGCGGGCGACGGTGCGCCGCCGCCGAAGCCCCCGTGCGCAGGCGCACTCGCGGGTGCCCCGAAACCGAAGGGATCGGCGGAGGGCGAAGGCGCCCCGCCGAAGCCGAAAGCGGCCAGCGGGTCGGCGGAAGACGCTGCCGGGGCCGCGGGCCGGCCTGCGCCACCCGCACCAGCCGCCAGCCCCCCCATGCCGCCACGCGGCGGCGCCGGTGGCGCGGAAAACGCCATGCCGCCCAGGTCCCCAAAGGGATCGGCTGCACCGCTGCCCGTGCCGGGGCTGGCCGAACCACCGGCCACCTTGTCCACGCGGATCAGGTAGCCGCCGATCTGCAGCTGTTCGCCACCGGACAGCATCGCCTCGACCCCGTTGCCCAGCGCGCGGCCATCGACCAGCACCGGGTTGCTGCCACGGTCCACCAGGGCGTAACCGCCGTTGCGGAACACCACCTGGGCGTGCACGCGCGAGATCGAGCGCTCGGGGTCCGGCAGCACGAGCTGGTTGTTGTCGGCCCGGCCGATGCTGCCGCCCAGCTCGTCAAACTGGGCCGACAAGGCCTGGGGCAGCGGCGTGCCGTTGTAGCTCTGGACAGTGAGTTTGATCACGTTGTGGTTCCTGATTCGGCGCGGCGCTAGCGCAGGATGTAAAGCTTGCCTTCGACCTGGGCGAGGCGCAAGGGCCAGGCGGCCTGGGATTGAAGGGGGTCCGCGCCTGGCTCCGTCTTGAGCACCGGCGACCCGTCGGGCATGAGCGGCTCGACCAAGCGGCCATCGGCCAGGGGGCGCAGCACGAAGCTGCCAGGCTCGGGCGGCAGCACGGTGCCGAGCGATCCCGCCTCGAACAGCGCCTGGAAGTGGTCGCGGATGCCCTGCACCCAGTCGGACGCCTGGCGCTGGTAGGCCAGCGCGAGTTCTTCGGTGCGCAGGCGGCTCAGCTGCAGATAGGACTCGGCATCGCCGCGCTGGAAATCGAGCGCCAGGCCCTGCAGGGTCTCCAGCACCAGGCGATCGAGCGCGGGCCCGAGGTTGACCGTGGGCGCATCCAGCCAGCGCCAGCGCGGAAATCGCACAGGCAGCTCCACGTCGCGAGAGAAGCTGAACGGCCAGTCGTGCTGTTCATCGACGGCCGGCGCCCACGACAGCTGCGACAGCGACTGGGCATTGGGATCGGCGGGCGACTGCCCGGTGTGGCACAGCGCCAGCGTCACCTGCACGGCCAGATCGCCGCGCGCACGGCGGGGCTGGGCCGGCGCCGCACCGGCCAGCGGCATGGCCCCCGCCACGAAGCTCATGCGATTGCGGCCCTGCAGGGCGTATTCGTGCACGGGCAGCGTCACGCAGCCCCCTTCGGGGCCGACACTGGCCACGCACAGGCCATTGAGGTGGGCCTCGACGGCGCACCCCTTGGCCCACAGGCGCAGCATCATCAGGCGCTCCATGGCCGCTCCTTCGAAGACAGGTCGGGGCCCGGTGCCGGGCAGGGATCCAGGGCGTTCATCCGCATCATCCCGCGCTCCAGTCGAGCAGCACCGTCTCGGGCCAGAGATCACGCTGGATGAAGGTCTGACCATGCTGGGGGTCGCTCACCCGCAGGGGCACGAGCGCCGCCTCGAGCTTGACGAGGCAGTACCAGGCCCAGCCCGCACCGTCCGGGCGCGGGCGCAGACCCAGCTCGCCCACCAGGGCCACCGGCTTGCCTCCCGGCAGCAGGGTCATCGTGCCCAATGCCGGGCTGGACATCGACTCCACCTCCACCGTGAACGGGAAGCGCCATGCGGCCTTGAGGGCCGCCAGCTTGCCGGGCAAGGGCGGCTCCGGCGATTCGTGCAGCAGGTCGGCCTCCAGCGGGGCCTTGCCCTGCGCATGCAGGCGGATGCGGGCGTGCGCGGTCTGATGCCGCAATTCGCCCGCCACCTGCAGGTTCATCGAACAGGCCATCAGCCGCACCAGGGCCTGCACGCGCAGGTGGGCGCTGCTGCCTTCGGCCTGCACCATCTCGCGCATGCCCCAGGTCCAGGCCATGCTGCCGTGCATCAGGCCCGGCTCCACGTCCAGCTGCGGGTGCAGCAGCACCTGCTGCTTGAGCAGGCCGTCATGCCATGCGCCCAGGCCCTGGGCCAGGGTCGCGTTCAGCTGGGTCCATGCGCGCGCCCAGTCGCTCGAGGGCAACGGCTCGCCATCGCGCTCCAGGCGCACCACGGGCGGCGGGGGCATCTCACTGGGCTGGGCCTGCGGCCAGTGCCACAGAGGTTGCGGCGCGGTCTTGAGCTCCAGCAGCCACTGATCGGCCGGGTGCACAGCCACGACGGCCTCCTGCTCGCCCAGCGGCGCGCCATAGCGCCGATGGCCGCAGGTCTGCGCGCTGACGTGCAGGTAGCGTGGCGGCACCTCGCGGCACAACAGGCCTTTCGTGAAATCGGTGCGCACCGGGCCGCTCGGCTTGGGCGGCGTGCCCGCGTCCGGCGGGGCCATGGGAAACGGCGGGGGCAGCGTGAGCAGGTCGACGCTGTGCAGCGGCACCTTCACCGTCCAGGCCGCGGCGCCGTCGAACACCTGCCCGCCCGCATCGGTCTTGATCTCGACATGGGGATGCACATCGGCGTCGCAGACATGGTCCACCGTGGAGCGCGCCAGCAGCCAAGCCTTGTGCCCGCGCGATGCCGGCTGTGCCAGGGCCGCGATCTGCCGGGGCTCCTGTGGCTGGCCGGGGGGGCGGGGCATGTCCGTGCGGTAGCGTTGCGCTGGCACCACCAGGGGCGCCAGCCGCACGACGGCTTCTGAGCCGGACCAGGCCATGCGGTATTCGACGCGCCAGGGCTGGTCGCTGATCGCCACATCGAAGGCCGACAGGTCGCAGGCATCGCGCACGGCAGGCCGCCCGGCCTTGGGTGCACCGAGCCCTCCGCCCACCGAACCCACCGCTGCGGCCATGGCCTCGTCGGCGGCATCGAACTTGTCCGGCGTGACGCCCATGACCATCTGGCGCTGCAGCATGTCCAGCGAGCGCAAGGTCAACTGCTCGATCTTCGCCCAGGCGTCGAGGCGGATGTCCCTGGCGATGGTGGCCGCCCATTCGAAGCCCGGCTTGTCGACGAAGGACGGGCCCCAGACACACCACAGGTTGACGAAACGGGCCTCGATGCCGGCGTCACCGCCCATGCCCAACTGGTCGGCCTGGGCCAGCGCCGCCTCGATGAAGGCATGCTTGCGCGCGCCCAGCTTGGCGGCCAGGTCGGGCCACTGCGTGTCCAGCGCGGCCACCAGCGCGAGGTTGACGCGCGACTGCTGCGTGCCGCGCAGCCACTCGAACTGCTCCTGCGTCAACTTCAACATGCTGATCGCCCGTCGTTCAAGACCCGTTGCCGGGCTTCGTGCAGGTGGATGAAACCTTGCGCAGGAGGTAGATGCGGCCGTCGTACACATCGAGCAAGCGGCCGTCGTCGAGCACCTCCAGGCGCTCGTAGGGGTCGCGCTCGGATTTGCGCTCGAACACCAGCAGGCGCCGAACACTCTTGCGATCGGGCATCACGCCATAGAAGATGGTGAAATCCGGAGACAGCACTTCGCCATCGGGCATGGGCACCTTCACGTCCTCCACACCGAACCAGGGGTTGGGGATGCGCGTGGTCCGGATTTGGAACAGGCCGGCACTGATGCAGGCACCCATGCCGGACCAGCGAGCGGCCTGCTCATCGGTGCTGATACCGCCACCGACCTTGCGCAGCGTGCTCACT
This sequence comes from Candidatus Aquabacterium excrementipullorum, assembly GCA_019112875.1. GTDB lineage: Bacteria > Pseudomonadota > Gammaproteobacteria > Burkholderiales > Burkholderiaceae_C > Aquabacterium > Aquabacterium excrementipullorum. The sequence continues at coordinate 835 of DXIO01000068.1, read as the reverse complement.
TCGTAACGGCCGTAGACGCTGGACAGCAACTGGGCGTCCGCCGCCAGGCCGCCCGCCTGCGCACAGGCCACGCACAGGGCGAAGGCAGCCAGGCTCACAAGCCAACGCGACATTGAGGTCATCATCACCATCCTTTGTAAACCCCGCTGTCGAAGACATTCCACTCCGACGCGCGGCGGTTGTTCAAGCCCTCCGAGACCTTTCCTTGCGACACGTTGAAGGCCTTCCAGGCATCCTCGAGCGTCTTGTACTTGGTCTTGGCCTCGGGGTCATTGATCATTTTGAGCGCCGAGGAATCCTGGAACGCCTGAGGCCCGATGTTGTAGTTCAGCATGACCAGGGCATCGAACTGGTTCTGGGTCACCGGCACCTTCACATTATCCTGGACGCTCTTCACGTAGGTGCCCAGCTTGCTGTCGAACATGCTCTCGGCCTGCTCCTTGGTGATGCCGTCCTTGTAGAGATCCCATTCGTTCTTGGCGATGAGCTTGCCATAGCCGATGGTGGCGCCAGGCACCCATTTGTCGATGGGCTTGCCCGTCTGGTCGTCGTAGGGCTGCAGCCGCAACCGCTCGACATGCTTGAGCAGGTCGGAGCCCTTGCTGCCAAGGGACATGGTCTTGGGATCCGATTTGGCGCCCGGCGCGCTGGCAGCGGATGCTGCTGCGGGTGCCGCCGCCGCGGTCTTGGCGGCTGGGGCGGCTTTCTTGGCCGCCGGCGCCTTCTTCGCGGCAGGCGCCTTCTTCGCCGCTGGGGCGCTGGGGGCCGCCGCGGACTTGGCTGCGGGCGCGGCCGACTTGGCGGCTGCGCTGGTGGCCGGCGTCAGCGGGTCCTT
>DXIO01000067.1 GCA_019112875.1 Candidatus Aquabacterium excrementipullorum | reverse complement strand
CCCACCGTCTGCTCCAGGTCCGCCCCGATCTCCTCGTGGCGCTTCTTGACCACCTGGATGTACTGGTCGTTCTTGACCGTGTCGTGGTCGTCGTTCTCCACCTCCCGGTGGAAGTCCTTCTGCGCCTGCAGCCAGATGTATTCCTTGCCCGGCTTGTCCTCGAAGCGCAGCTCGTTGGCCTGCGTCTGATCCGTCGAGGCCATCGACCTCGTCAGCACCGTCGTCACGCTCGCGTTGGCCGGCAGCGCGTACGGCGGCATGTTCTCCGCGTTGTACACGCGACCCGTCACCAGCGGCTGGTCTGGGTCCCCCTCCAGGAAGCTCACCACCACCTCGTCGCCCACCCGCGGCAGGCTGATGATGCCGAAGTTCTTGCTCGCCCACGGCTGCGACACACGGATCCAGCACGAGCTCTTGTCGTCCTTCTTGCCCAGCCGGTCCCAGTGGAACTGCACCTTGATGCGCCCGTACTTGTCGGTGTGCACATCGTGCGCCTTGACCCCGGACGGCCCCACCACCACGGCCGTCTGCGGCCCGTACACCATGGGCTTGGGTGTCAGGCGCGGCGCGCGGTACTTGTCCGCCGTCGGCATCACCTGGAAGTCGCACGAGTAATGGCCCCCGCCATCCTCCCCACCCATCTGCACCCCTTCCTCGATGTAGATGTTGGTCGACAGCACCAGGTACTCGCCATCGAGCGAGGCGCCGGGCAGCCCCTTGACCTTGAAGGTGCTGCCGCAGCTCATGCCGCGCGCATCGGCCTGTCCGCTGCACACCTGGTAGCCAGCCTGCTGCTCCTGCGCACGCGCCTTGGCGTAGGACACGCCATCGCCGTCCTGCGTGTACTCGCCCGGGTAGTCGAACACCTCGTAGCTGCTCAGATCGTGCTGGCGCGCCACCGCGCTGTCCTTGCGCAGCGCCACCGACGGCCGCTCGAAGTCGTAGTCGGCCAGCACCACCTTGGTGGGCAGCACCTGCACGCCCGACGACCAGCTGTGGATCACCTCGCCCAGCGCGTCGTGCTCTTCCGTCCAGTTCGCCCCGTACGTGATCTGCTCGTAGCCCGGCACCGCGCTGTGCGCCGAGGCGCTGTCGCACAGCACCAGCTCGTGCCCGCCTTCCGTGTGGTTGAAGTAGTAGTAGATGCCTTCCTGCTCCAGCAGCCGCGCCACGAAGTTCAGGTCGCTTTCGCGGTACTGCACGCAGTAGTCCCACGGCGTGTAGCTGCCCGTCAGCTGCTTCTTGACCTTGGCCATGCCCGCGTGGTCGGCGAACACCTCCTCCACGATCTGCACCACCGTCTTTTGCTGGAAGATCTTGCAATCCTGCGTGCGCGACAAAAACCACAGCCACGGCCTCAGCGTGGCCTGGTAGTGGTGGAACTGCTTGGTGCGCCGGCCCGAATGCCCAAAGCGCGACACCAGACCGTTGAAGTAGCGCTTCTTGCCGTCGGGCAGCTCCAGCATCACCGTCATGCTCTGCCCCAGGAACTTCGGCAGCTCAAGGTCCGACTTGTCGCACAGGATGTCGACCTGGTACTCGAACGGCCGCGACAGCCCCTCCGAAGCCGACAGCGACGACAGCTGCATGGTCCCCTTGCCGGACACATTGCAGATCAGTTCGGCGATTTGTGCCATGGTGTTTTCTTCCGTCAAATATCCGGCCGCGCTCAGGCAGCGGTCGCTGCCACGGGGCGATCAAGGACCTGCACGCCGTCTTCCGACCACGACAGCCATTGCCAGGCGCGCGAGCCTGGTATCACCCAGTCGTACAACGGGCCATAGGCCTCCAGCAATTGGGCTTCGTCCAGCTTGGGCAGCAGGCCGCTCCACAACACGGGATCGAACCACGTCCAGTCGATGGTGCTGCCATCGGGCGCCTGGGCCTTGAGCAGACGACGGCCATGCTCGCGCATGCCCAGCAGATTGACCGGCCCCACGCCGATCAGGCCCCAGCCTGGATAGGCCGAGGTGGCCTCGCCGAGCAGCCAGTCCGTGAAGGCGCTGTCCGGTGTCAAGGCCACGACGTAGGGCGCGACCTCGGCCTGCTCAGGCGCCTGCTCCCCGCGCCACAGGCAATCCCAACCCGGCACGTCGGCCTCTTCCAGGCGCGCGGGTAGACCCGGCACAACTTCGCCGCTGACCACCGCGAAGGCACTGTGCTCTTCCTGCGCCCAAAGAAACGCCTTGAGCTGGCTGATCGACTCCATCACTGCGACTCCAACACGTCCACCTCACTTGCGGCTCAGGATGGTCCGCAGCGTGACCTTGCTGCGCGCCTTGACATACGCGATGTCGCGGACCTTCCAGTGGCCATCCTTCTGCACCAGCGTGTACTCGAGCCGCACCTTCTCGCCGCTGGACGGGTAGTCGAACTGCACCAGCGCGGTGTTGTTGGCCCCGGCCTTGATGCGCAGGTTGCCCGCGCCCGGGTCGGACGATCCGAACAAGGGGTCGAATTCGAGGTTGCACAGGGTGCCTGGGTTGTCGGCCACGCACTTCGTCTCGGCCACGATGAGGTCGACCAGGGACGGATCGAAGTAGCGCTCCAGCACGGCCCGAGGCTGCTCCATCAGGCCGGGCCCCACGTAGGCGTCGACCTCCTTGCCGGCGGCGAACATCGGCACCCAGGCGAAATCCTTGTAGAGCTGGTAGATGACCCGCACGGGGGCCTCGGGGGCCGCCTCCGCGCAGTGGCCTGCCTGAAGGGCCAGGCACCAGAAGGCCAGACAGCACCAGCGGCGAACATGGAACATCATCGTCTTCACCCTCACTTGCTTGGCGGCCGGTAGATCGTGTATTCGGAGGCCTTGTAGCCATTGCCTGGCATGAAGCCCTTCTGCTTGAAGTCCGAGGCCCAGCCCGTGCCGGTGTAGCCCTGGATGTGCCCGGAGGGGTTGCCGCCCTCGTAGGGCTGGAACACGACCGTGTCACCCATCTGGGGCACGTAGTTCTCGGCCGGCACCTCGGTGAAGCCGTTGCGCAGCAGGGTCTGGCGGTAATCCTTGGCATCGACGGGGTGGCCGGCCGTGTTGGCGCCACCGGCTTCCAGGCCCTGGCGGACCCACTTCGCGCAACGGTGCTGAGACTTGTCCTTGGCGTTCTCGTTGAGCCAGTCGGCGTATTTCGAGCTGTCGAACGAGGTCGGCGCCGCCGCAGCGGCCTTCTTGGCGGCGGGGGCTGCCTTCTTGGCCGCCGGCGCCTTCTTCGCGGCAGGCGCCTTCTTCGCCGCTGGGGCGCTGGGGGCCGCCGCGGACTTGGCTGCGGGCGCGGCCGACTTGGCGGCTGCGCTGGTGGCCGGCGTCAGCGGGTCCTT
>DXIO01000066.1 GCA_019112875.1 Candidatus Aquabacterium excrementipullorum | reverse complement strand
ACGGTGACGTCGTCACCCGTCTTGGCCTTCCAGTACTTGCTGAAAGCGGCGTTGTATTCCTGGTAGAGCTCGCGCGTCGGGTCGTACGACACGTTCAGCAGCGTGACTTCCTTGGCGGCGGCGATCGTGGGCAGCATGGCACCCACGGTGGCGGCCACGGCGGCCGTGGTCAGCGCGATGGCGTTGAAAAGGCGACGCGATTGAAAGCGGTTGTTCATGATGATGGGTGTTGTCCGGCGATGTGTAAACAGAGGTACGCATCCTAGGTTTGGCCCTTCTGCACAGCAACGAACAATTCGCGCTTTGCATATCCGGTGCTTGCATAAAAAAAGGGCCACAAACCCACACCGATGCATGGTTCAAGGCAAATCTGCTGAGAACCCAGCAGCGCCACACTGCGCAAAGAAGCGTCACGCATATCGCGACACAAAAACCTTCCTTGGAGTGGGAAGGCACGCTGCCTAGACTTGGCGCCCACCAAGCACCGTCCGAGTCCGCCATCGTGAACAAGCTCCTGACCTTCCCTGATCCCCAAGCCCACCCGCTGTCCGTGCGGGCGCGCGCGTTGGTGTTCGAAGATCCGAAGTCGGCGCGTCTGCTCGACACCGTCGAGCGCGTCGCCCCCACCGATGCCGCCTTGCTGATCATTGGCGAAACGGGCACCGGCAAGGAGCTCATCGCCCGGCATCTGCACGAGCACAGTGGCCGCAAGGGCCCGTTCGTGGCCGTGAACTGTGGCGCTTTCAATGAAACGCTGATCGAATCGGAACTGTTCGGCTACGAAGCCGGGGCGTTCACCGGTGCGGCGCGTGCACGCGAAGGCTGGTTCGAAGCCGCACGGGGCGGCACGCTCTTCCTGGACGAGATCGGTGATCTGCCCATCTCGCAACAAGTCAAATTGCTGCGGGTGCTGCAAGAGCGCCAAGTGGTGCGCGTCGGTTCGCGCACCCCGATCAACATCGACGTGCGCCTGGTGGCAGCCACCAACGTGGACCTCACACAGGCCGTGGAATCAGGGCACTTCCGCCGTGATCTCTGGTATCGGCTCAATGTCGCCACCGTGGATCTGCCGCCGCTGCGTGATCGCCCGGGCGACATCCTTCCGCTGGCTGATCACTTCATTGGCCAATACAGCAGCAAGCTGCGCCTGCCACCCGCAGCCTTGTCGGACGACGCGCGCGATGCATTGATCCGCTACCCCTGGCCCGGCAACATCCGCGAACTCGAGAACGTCATCCACTACGCTTTGATCGTCGGCAACGACGGCCTCATCCGCGAGCGTGATCTGAAGTTCCCGGTGGTGTCGTGCGGATCCCTGCTGGATCAGCGACCTGCTCAGTCCGTGCATGCCATCGGCTCGGCACAAAACACCAGCCTGGAAGAAGTGCTGCACCGCCTGATCGATCAGGCCACGCCGGATCTGTTCGATCACGTGGAGACCATGCTCGTCAACACGGCCTACGAATTCTGCGAACGCAACCAGGTGCGCACCGCCCGCCTGCTGGGCATTTCGCGCAACATCCTGCGCTCGCACCTGATGCGGCTCAACATCCTGCCCAAGCGCCAACCGTCGTCACACGGGCGCGCCGCCAACACTGCGGCGTCGGACAGCCAGCTCGTCTGCTGAACATCGAGGCGCGCGCCGGTGGGCGGCCGCAAGGACTCTCGTGGTCCTTGTCGACACCGCCACCGGCATCATGCGCACCCTCCTCCAAAACCATCTGCACAACTCACCACGCTGGCGCTTGTTGAACCGCCGAGGGAACCACCTCGGCCGGCGGCGCTTCCTTCGGCAGGAACGCACCGCTGGCGGCATACACCGCCAGTGCCGCGATCAGCAAGGAAACAATGAACGCGATGGGTCGCGCACGGCCGGCGGACTGGTTGCCTCTGGGCACGTCCTTCCAGCCCGTCACCATGGGCTTGACCAGGTTGTCCCGCTTGAACGTCAGGTAGAACGCGATCGCCGCCACATGCAGACCGATCAGCACCAGCAACACGTTGGAGAGTTGATGGTGCCAGCCGGTCAGCTTGTTGGAGAACGATTCATCGACCAACGCAAACAGGGGGCCATAGAAGGCATTGCTGTCATTGCCCAGCAGCCCGGTGACGGCCTGAGCTCCCAGCAAGGCCAGCAGCCCAAACACCGAAAAAGCTCCCAGCGGGTTGTGACCTGCGCCCTGCCACTGCCCCTTGAGGTAGCTCAGGATGCCACCCGGCGTCGGCAGGAAGGTCAGGAAGCGGGCATATCTGGAACCCAGGAAACCCCAGGCGAGCCGGAACGCCACCAGCCCCACGATGAACAGTCCGGCTTTGCCATGCAACTCCATCCAAGTGCCGCCCACCTTGCCGGTGACGATGGCCGTCGTGACCGCCGCGACAAGCGACCAATGGAACAGCCGCGTGGGCAGATCCCATAGCCGAATGCGCGTCAGTGCCGGGGCCGTAGCCTCTGCGGCGAAGGGCGTATCGATGACGACCGCAGTGTCGTCAAGATGCTCAATAACTTCTTGAGGCTCCATGGTAGGACTCGCGTGCGTTGGACGTGAAGAAGCAGCGGTCGCGATCAGCGCGCTGCCGACTGGGCCGGCGGCGTGATGTGGGCCACCGCCGTGCCGCCCTGCTTCTCATAGTCTTCGGAACCCGTGGCACCGGCCACGTCGAAGCCCTTGCTGCTCAGCAGATCGGCAGCAGCACCGGCCCGGCCTGCGTGGTTGGAGACGGTCAGCACCTTGCGATCACGCGGCAGATAGGCCAGGTACTTCTCAAGATCCTTGTTCTGCACGCTGATGAACACCGGGAAGCTGCCGTACTTGATCAGCTCATCAGGACGGCGCAGATCGATCACCAGCAACTTGTCGGGGTTGGCCAGCAGGGCATCTACTTCCGCACGGTCAAGGCGCTTGGCCTTGTACTTCCAGGCTTGTGCAGCAGGTGCGCTGCCAGCACCACCAGCCTGTGCAAATGCGGTGGAGGAACCGAAACCGACGGCCAGCATGGTGGCCAGCAACAGCGCTTTGCTCTTGTTCATGTGTGTCTACCTTCGCCTGAATCGGCGTTCGATGTGTCGATGTATTCGCGTTTGGGGCCAGCTCTTTCGGCCTTGCGCGAGGCACCTTGCGAGCAACTATCGCGCCAGTCGCCCCCCATCAGCGCTGTCGAGAGAAGCGAAGTCCAACATGCTGCTTTCAGTGTTTTCTGAGCAGCAGCTTGTGCCCAGCGGATGCTGCGCGCGCAACACAACCAGCGTTGATGTCGATGTTCGCGTTGGTGATCCAACAGCCATGGCGGCAGCGATATCCACCGCGGAAAGCACTGCCCTGCGCGATATCGGTTTATGCAAATCGCTCACCCGCATATCCGATTTCCACATGTCTGATGGCATGTTAAGTGCTGTAAAGCCAGCATCTCTTACCGTCACACGACATCACTTAGCTGGAGTACTTTTCCGTGAGCCCTCACCGTTTGCCGTCCGGACGCCTGGCGTCGCCGGCCCCCTTTCAACGCTCACCCATCGCTGTGCTCGCTGCGGGACTGGCCTTCTTTGCACTGGGCTCCGTCCACGCTCAAAACCAGACACCTTCTGTCGCCGAACTGCAAGCAGAGATCGCACGGGTTCAAGCGGAGAACGCACGCCTGCGCGAAGCGCTCGCAACGCAACAGCAAGGCCAGACAGCAGCGCCGCCTGCTGCTGCACAGCCTCAGGCAGAAGCCGCGCCCGCGACCACGCATGCTGCGCCCGCAGCGGACGCGCCCCAGGAACTCGACACTGTCGTCGTGCGCAGCCGCAACCGCATCGAGAAGCTGCAGGACGTGCCGCTGTCCGTGTCCGTGGTCACGGGCCGCGAACTCGAGCGATTGGCCGCGACAGACGTCTCCGACATCGTCAAACGCGCCGGCAACGTGTCCTGGAACCGTGGCAACCAGCGCACCAGCAGCCTGTCGATTCGCGGCATTGGCAAGGTGGGCCAGACAGAAGCGCAAGACCCCAGCGTGGGCCTGATCGTCGATGGCATCAACTACGCCTACAACGCCCTCAGTTCCAGCTATGACTTCACCGACGTCGACACCGTCGAGGTGACCCGTGGACCACAAGGCACACTGCTTGGCAAGAACACCAGCCTGGGCGTGGTCAACATCACCACCCGCCGCCCGTCGTTCACACCCAGCGCCGAATGGTCGTTGACCTTCGGTCAGCAGGACACCGTCATTGGCACGGTTGCCGGCGGCGGTCCCGTGATCGACGACCTGCTGGCCTGGCGCGGCACGCTGTCTGTCAGCCGTGGCAAGGGCGACATCGAGAACAACTACAACCGCGACATCACCTACCAGAACCGCGATCGCATTTCGGGCCGCGCGCAGTTCCTGCTGACGCCTTCGTCGGACTTCAATGCACGCTTCGGCTTCGACGTCCAGCCGCGGGCCAGCGAGACCACCAACGGTCGCACCATCAACCTGCCCACGCCCAAGTTCTATTCGAACGGCAAGGCCAACACGGCCCTGACCAACGAGGCCCGCCTGGGCCGGAGCTGGTTCAAGCAGTACCCAGGCTACAGCACCGACAACTACTTCTACGGCGGCCCTGGCGCCGACAGCGTCACCAACGACAACCAGCGCGGCCTGGTCACCGGCAGCCACGGTGCCTTCGCAGAGCTCAACTGGAAGCTGGGGGAGCACACGATCACCTCGATCACGGGCTACAAGGACTACCACTTCAACGCCGTGAACGACGAAGGCACCCCCTTCGATGTCTACCGCAATTCGGGCGGCTTCTGGAACGACTACAAGCAGCTGAGCCAGGAAGTTCGACTCACATCGCCTGTCGGTGGCTTTGTCGATTACCAGACCGGCCTGTATTTCATGAAGGTCCGCAACCGCGCCGACTACCAGCGCGTGTGGGGCAACGATGCCGGCGCATGGCTGGCCACCAATGCCAACTACACCACGCTCGACAAGGTGATCAACAGCGATGGCAGCGTGAGCGCCGGGCGAGAGTTGTTGCGCCAGTCGCTGACCGATCTGTCGATGTCCTTCAACAGCCCGACAGGCAAGCAGGACATCAAGAACGAAAGCGGTGCCATCTTCGGCCAGGCCAACTGGCACTTCTCCGACAAGGTGACGCTGACCACGGGCCTGCGCATCACGCGCGAGAACCGGCAGACCACGGGCCGCAGCGTCATCAAGGACAACGGCAACGCAGGTGAACTGAACCCGGCACTGGTCAATGGCTACAACCTGGGCGGCTTCAACTCCGACAAGAGCACCGGCGCACTGGGGAGCAACAGCACAAGCCAGCTTCAACTGGCTGACTTCGCTGCCAACAAGTACTTCGGCACCGCCATCACGAGCACCCCTGGCGCGGCCTACAACAGCCTCACGGCGGAGCAGAAGAAGCAGATTGCAGCAGCCAAGTCCATCCGCGCGACCGCCATCGGCACTGTCTTCGGCGACACGGCTGCGGAATCCTTCGAGAAGACACAACCGTCATTCGTCATCAGCCCCAGCTACAAGTTCCACGAAGACCTGACCGGCTATGTCTCTCTGCAGTATGGCGAGAAGGCCGGCATCTCCCAGTTCGCGAACGGCAAGTCCTATCTGGTCAAACCGGAAAAGACCACGTCCTATGAAGCGGGTCTGAAGTCGGTGCTGCTCAACAAGACGCTGGTGTTCAATACCGACGTGTTCCTCATGGACATCAAGGACTACCAGCAGTCCGTCCGGATCGAGGATCAGTACACGGCCGAGCTGAACAATTTCGACCAGTTGTACTACACCAGCGTGACGGGCAACGTGCCGAAGGTCCGGGCCAGCGGCCTGGAGTTCGACGGTGTCTACTCCGGCATCAAGAACACCACGCTCCGCTTCTCCGGCGCCTACAACAAGGCGGTGTACAAGGAGTTCAGCCGCTCAGCCCAGCCCAGTGAGTACGGTGGCTCTGATCCCTACCGGGACATCAGCGGCCAGACCGTGGCTGGCGCCCCCAAGTACAGCTTCAATATCGGCGTGGACTACAGGCTGCCCATCTGGGGCGACAAGGAGTTCCACACCAGCGCGAACGTGGCCTACACCAGCAAGTACAACTCCGACAACGCGCTGTCCACCTATGGCTGGATCCCCGATGCCAGCGTGACGGACTTCGCCATCGGACTGGGCCGCCGCGACAAGGCTTTCGATGTAAGCCTGGTCGTGAAGAACCTGTTCAACGACGACACACCACAAGCCCGCACGTGGAGCAGTTACACGCCTGCCTTCCCCCGCTGGGCGGGCATCGTGCTGAGCGGCAAGCTTTAAGAAATCAACAGCTTGCCCGCATGCTGTTGCAAGCGCAGCAGCCAAAACGAGGCTGGCGTTCCCGGACACGGGGGCGCCAGCTTTTTTCATGCCGGTGCGAGGCATGCTCGAGCCCGTCATTGATGAAATACCAACACAACACTGACCGATTTTGAACATGCCCTTTTGCAAATGCACCAAATGCCTCAATTTTTAACAAGGCAAGAAATGAATTGATTCAAAGTTATTTATTCGATTTTATTGACTGAATATTTGGACAGGTTATTAAAAATGGCATGTTAAGTGCAGTAAAGCCGGCTCGCAAAAATTCCCTTCCCGATCCAGGAGTAGTTCAAGTGAGCCATCTACAAGCGCTGCGGCCGTCCACCCAGCCATTTTTCCGACGCACACCCATTGCCACGCTGGCGGCCGCCATTGCGCTGAGCGCCCTGGGTCCCGTCCATGCGCAGTCCGCAGAGCCTTCTGTCAGCGAGTTGCAAGCAGAGATCGCCCGACTCAAGCAAGCCCTGGCAGCCGCGCAGGGTCAACCACAAGCCGCTCCGGCGGCCCAAGGCGCCCAGCCCGCTGACACCCAAGCCGCCCCCCCTTCCAGCACGGCGGCCGCGCCAGCGGGCCAGGATGAACAACAACTGGAAACGGTGGTGGTGCGAAGCCGCAACCGCATCGAGCGTGTGCAAGACGTGCCCCTGTCGGTGTCCGTGCTCGGCGGCCGTGAGCTTGAACGTGAACTGGCACTGGACATCGGCGCCATCACCAAGCGTTCCGCCAACGTGGTTCGCAACTCCGGCAACTCACGCACGTACAGCCTGTCGATCCGTGGTATCGGCAAGGTCAGCCAGGTGGAAGCGCAAGATGCCAGCGTCGGCATGATCCTGGACGGCGTGAGCTATGCCTACGCCCCCCTGGGCAGCTTCGATTTCTACGACGTCGAATCCGTGGAAGTGACACGCGGCCCGCAAGGCACCCTGCTGGGCAAGAACACCACCATGGGCGTGGTCAACGTCACCACGCGCAAACCATCGTTCACCCCCGATGCGAGCTGGATGCTCACGCTCGGCCAGAACAAGACGGTGATCGCGCAGTACTCCGCCGGTGGCCCCGTCATTGACGACCTGCTGGCTTTCCGTGGCTCGGTCACCGTGAACAAGGGTGCTGGCCCCTACAAGAACGCCTACAACCCCGACCAGACCTATTTCAACCGCGACCGCGTGGCCGGCCGTGCGCAACTCCTGCTCACGCCCTCCGCCGACTTCAGCGCGCGCGCCAGCGTGGAAATTCAGCCCAAGGGCGGTGAGTACTACAACGGCCTGACCGTCAAGAAGCAGGTGCCGGCCACCTATGCCGATGGCACCACGACCACCAACACCGCGCTGGACATTCGCGGCAAGCTCAACCGAGATTGGTTCACCAACCAGAGCAACTACCGCTACGCCAACGATTACCTGGGCAAGCTGTACGCCAACAACAACGACCAGGATGCACTGCAAACGTCGACCAATGGCGCCTCGCTGGAGTTGAAATGGAACCTGGGCAACTTTGACCTGACCTCCATCACTGCCTACCGCGACTACCACTTCTGGGCCCGCAACGACGAAGGCACCCCCTTCGACATCAGCCTCAACAGCGGCGGCAAGAACGACGCCTACCGCCAACGCAGCCAGGAGTTGCGCCTGACCTCCAAGCAGGGCGGCTTCGTCGATTACCAGGTCGGCGCCCTCTTCTTCGAGAACACGGTCGATTACGGCAAGAATGGTGGCTGGAACGCGGGCTACGGCGATGATGCTGGCGCCTACTACGCCACCAACGAGCAGTACGCGGCGCTCAACGCTGACGCGGCCGGCCGCCTCCTGATGGTCAACGCGCTCAAGGGCCTCAACAAGGCAGCCACGCAGTCCATCGAGAACCGGAGCATCGGCTTCTACGGCCAGGCCGACTGGCACTTCACCGAAAAGACCACGCTGACCACCGGCCTGCGCTTCACGCATGAGAACCGCCAGAATGCCGCGTCCGCCTTCATCTACGACAACGGTGCGGGCGGCGAACTCAACACGGGCGTGGCCTTGGGTGGGTTCGACACCACGGCCTGGAACAAAAACAACTCGACGGGCGGCGAACTCTCCAGCACCAACACCACCGCGCAGCTGAAGCTGGCCGACTACGTGGCCAACAAGTATTTTGGTGCCACGATCACCAGCACGGCCGGTGACGCCTACAGGGGCTTGAGCGCCCCGCAGAAGGCGCAGGTGGCTGCCGCCAAGGCTATCCGCTCCTCGCAGCTGGGTACCCTCTATGCACTGACGCGGGCCGAAAGCTTCCGCAAGACACAGCCAAGCGCCGTCATCAGCCCGAGCTACAAGTTCAGCGACAACCAAACTGCTTACGCCAGCCTCCAATACGGGGAAAAAGGCGCGGCGGTGCAGATCATCGATGGCAAAACCCGCACGGCCAAGCCTGAAAAAGTCACGTCTTATGAACTGGGCCTGAAGTCGATCTACCTGGACAAGACGCTGTTCGTCAACACGGCCTTGTTCTACACGAACGTGAAGGACTACCAACAGCCCGTCACGGAGATCGACGTTGAAACCCAGTCGACGGTCAGCTACACGGGCAACGCTGGCAAGGTGGTGACCAAGGGGCTGGAGATCGACGGCTCCTACACTGGCTTCAAGAACACCACGCTGCGCTTGTCAGGGGCCTACACAGATGCACGCTTCATCGAGTTCGATTCCTCGCCCCAGCCGGCCGAGAACGCGAATTCCTCTGTGAAGTACACCGATCTGTCGGGGCAGACGCTGACGGGCGCCGCCAAGTACACCTTCAACTTCGGGGCGGAATATCGCCTTCCGGTGCTGAAGGACAAGCAGTTCCACACGAGCTTCAACACGGCGTACACCAGCACCTTCAACAGCGACGCCGCCTTGTCGTCGTACGCCTGGATCCCCGACAACATCAAGACAGACTTTTCCATCGGACTGGGCCGTCGCGACAACGGGTTTGACGTGAGCCTGATCGTGAAGAACCTCTTCAACGACAAGACGCCGCAGGTGAAGACCTGGAATACCTACACCCCTGGCGACCCGCGCTGGATCGGCATCCAGTTCTCCGGCAAGCTTTGATGGGATAGCGCCGCAGCGCGAGGCTCGCCCTGCGTTCAGCCCGGCCCTCGCGCCGGGCTTTTTCATGTCCGCATCACGACGGATGAACGTTTTGAAGCAATGAGGGCTGCTGCTAATCAAATGCACCACCCGAAAAGCTGCTGAGAATTCAGCAGCAGATCCAACCGCCACGCTTGCCGGCTGCGGCCCGGCTGCTCGCGCTGCGCATGGCCCGAAAGCTGCGTTGAATACGAGCAACGGCACACGCCACAGCTCACTGCTGCGACAACAACAAACCCCGAGAAATCATGTTGAAAAAATAACAAAACACCCGCTCGATGTGTTTTGTTTTGCGCAACTCAATCCTGCATACGCATATGCACAAATAGATTGACCGAGCGTGCCAAATTGGCGCGATAGTTGCTCGATGGGCCTGGTTCTCGAATATGACCTTTCATTTAGTTTTCCCGCCCAACCAACCTGCCCGATGAAAACATCGTTCCACGTCCTGAGGGTCCGTCCATGAAGAAAAACGCGCGATATTTCGCCATCTTGCTCAGCCTGACGGCCGCCTCGGCCTTCGCGGCCAATGACAAGACTCCCCCTGCCGCGGCCAAGCCCACGGCAGCCGCCGCCGACGAGGCCGCCAAGCCCGCCGCCAAGGCCTGGTCGCCCTACCAGGTGATCCAGGCCCCCGCGGTGCCTGCCGTCAAGCAGAAGGCCTGGGTGCGCTCGCCCATCGACGCCTTCGTGCTGGCCAAGCTGGAAACCGCCGGCATCAAGCCTTCGGGCGATGCCGACCGTGCCACCTACATCCGCCGCGCCACGCTGGACGCTTGGGGCATTCTGCCGACGCCGGAGGAAACCCAGGCCTTCGTCAACGACAAGTCGCCCAACGCCTACGAGAAGCTGGTCGACCGCCTGCTGTCGTCCCACCACTTCGGTGAGCGCCAGGCGCGCCGCTGGCTCGATCTGGCCCGCTACGCCGACAGCTCTGGCTTCCAGAACGACAACAACCGTCCGAACAACTGGCGCTATCGCGATTACGTGATCAACGCCTTCAACGCCGACAAGCCCTTCGACCGGTTCATCAAGGAACAGGTCGCCGGCGACGAACTGTGGCCCGACAGCCAGGAAGCCCGCATCGCCACGGGTTACCTGGCCGGCTACCCGGACAACGCCAACTCGCGTGACCTGGTGCAGCGCAAGTACCAGATCGAAACCGACATGACCGACCTGGTGGGCGAGACCCTGCTGGGCGCCACCATCGGTTGCGCGCGCTGCCACAACCACAAGGCCGACCGCGTCAGCCAGAAGGAATACTTCCAGCTGCAGGCCTTCTTCGCCAACACCGCCTTCGACGAGAGCTACAAGCTCAAGACCAAGGACGCGCGTGACGACGAATGGGACAAGGCCCAGGCCGCCTACCGCGCCGCCACCAAGCCCATCCGCGACAAGCAGGACGCCCTGCTGGCCGGCCTGGACGAGAAGGCCATCAAGTACCAGAAGGAACGCTACCTGACGGACAGCCGCGAATCGCTGTTCAAGCCCAAGGACGACTGGAACGCCCTGGACAAGTGGGTCAACTGGCGCCACAAGACCGTGGCCCCGGACCGCGCCTCCAAGGTCGCCTACCTGAAGCTGTCGGCTGAAGAGAAGGACGGCCCTGACTACAACCCCGACAACGTCGAGAAGTGGAAGGAATACGAGAAGCTCACGGCCGAGCTGAAGAAGTTCGACAAGCTGCGCCCGCAAGAGATCAGCTCGACGAACCTGACCACGGCCTTCGAGCTGGGCAAGGAATCGCCGCCCACCTTCCTGCGCTTCGGTGGCATCCACGAGCGCCCGACCGAGGAAGTGCAACCGGCTCTGCCTAAGCTGTGGAACCCCACGGGTGAACAGCCGAAGATCGAAGCCACCGCCAACTCGTCCGGCCGCCGTACCGCGCTGGCCAACTGGCTGACCAGCCCGAACAACCCGCTGACCGCCCGCGTCTACGTGAACCGCGTGTGGGCCCAGCTGTTCGACAAGGGCATCGTCAGCACCGTCGCCGACTTCGGTCGCGCCGGC
This sequence comes from Candidatus Aquabacterium excrementipullorum, assembly GCA_019112875.1. Taxonomy (GTDB): domain Bacteria; phylum Pseudomonadota; class Gammaproteobacteria; order Burkholderiales; family Burkholderiaceae_C; genus Aquabacterium; species Aquabacterium excrementipullorum. The sequence goes on along the minus strand of DXIO01000066.1, from coordinate 5,399 downwards.
CAGAAGCCGACCCACCCCGAGCTGCTGGACTACCTGTCCGACCGCTTCGTGAAGGAAGGCTGGAGCGTCAAGAAGCTGCAACGCGAGATCCTGCTGTCCAGCGCCTACCGTCAGGCCTCCAACGAGCGCGCCGAAGTGGTCAAGGCCGATCCGGACAACAAGCTGCTGGCCTACTTCCCGCGCAAGCGCCTGGAGGCCGAAGAGATCCGCGACTCGCTGCTGTACGCCTCGGGCCAGCTGGTGGACAAGGTGGGCGGCCCCGCCGTGTTCCCGCCCGTGCCGAACAACCTGGGCGCCGGCAACCTGTGGCAGAAGACCGTGAAGGAAGAAGACGCGCACCGCCGCAGCATCTACACCTTCGTGCGCCGCTCCGTGCCGTATCCGCTGACCGTGAGCTTCGACCCGGCCAACACCGTGCAGCCTCACCAAAAGCGTGATGTGACCACGACGCCGCTGCAGGCCCTGACGCTGTTCAACAGCGACATCGTCTTCGGCTGGTCGCAAGCCCTGGCAGGCCGCGTGATCAACGAAGCCGGCAAGGACGAATCGGCCCAGTTCGACCGCCTGTACGAAGTGCTCTTCGCCCGCAAGCCGACCAAGGACGAGAAGACCGCGCTGAAGGCCTTCCTGGCCCAGCAGGAAAAGATCGTGGCCGAGAAGGTGGCTGATGCCTCCAAGACCGGCACCTACTCGGTCGCCGTTCCAACGGGCCTCAAGCAGAAGACAGCACTGGATCCGGTGCGCGCCGCGGCCTTCGTGGACCTGGTGCACACCGTGGCGAACTCCAACGACTTCGCCTACCGTTTCTGATCACCGACGAACACACACTTATCCAACTAGGAACAACGATCATGAGTTACCAATCTCGCCGCGATTTCCTCGCCAAGTCCAGTCTGTTCGCCGGTGGCACCGCCCTGGGAGGCCTCGGCCTCGGCGGCTTCCAGGCCGCGATGGCCGCCGACCTGATCGACCCGCTGGCTCCCAAGCAACCGCACTTCGCCCCCAAGGTGAAGTCGGTGATCTGGCTGCATCAGAACGGCGCGCCCAGCACGCTGGACCTGTACGACTACAAGCCGACGCTGCACAAGCTGGCCGGCCAGGACATCCCCGAGTCCTTCCTGAAGGGCATCAAGACCAGCACCCAGGGTGGTGTGGGCAAGCTGTTCGTCGCCAAGGACCGCACGTTCAAACAGTACGGTGAAAGCGGCGCCTGGTTCTCGAACCTGCTGCCCAACCTGGCCGAGCACGCCGACAAGATCGCCTTCATCAAGTCGAGCGTGACTGTGGGCGCCACCCACGACATCTCGATCCTGAAGCTCAACACCGGCGACCTGAGCCCGGGACGCCCTTCCCTGGGCGCCTGGGTGGTCTACGCCCTGGGCTCGGCCAACCCCGACCTGCCCCCGTACGTGGTGCTGTACGACGGTGAGCGCGAGCCCACCGCTGGTTCGCAGAACTGGAACTCGGGCTTCCTGCCCGCGATCTACCAGGGCGTGGCCTTCCGCCCGGGCAACTCGCCCATCCTGTACCTGGACCGCCCGGACGTGCGCGCCGCCGAACAGCAACGCGCTTCGCTGGACCTGCTCAAGCGCCTCAACAACATCGGCGCCTCCAAGTACCCGAGCGACACCGAACTGCGCGCCCGCCTGAAGTCCTACGACCTGGCCGACCGCATGCAAGTGGCCGCCCCGGCCGCCGTGGACCTGAGCAAGGAAACCGATGCCACCAAGGAGCTGTATGGCATCGGCGACGAGATCAGCGGCCGCTACGGCGAAACGCTGCTGCGTGCCCGCCGTCTGGTCGAGCGAGGTGTGCGCTTCATCCAGGTGGTGACCGGTGACGTGGCCGTCAAGGAAGGCGATCGCGCCAGCTGGGACGCCCACGACGACCTGGCCAACAACCACGCCGTCAAGGCCCGCCAGGTGGACAAGCCCATCGCCGGTCTGCTGGCCGATCTGAAGTCGCGCGGTCTGCTGGACACCACCCTGGTGGTGTGGACCTCCGAGTTCGGCCGCACCTCCTACGGCCAGAGCGGCAACGGCCGCGACCACAACCCCTGGGGCTACACCCAGTGGCTGGCTGGCGGCGGCGTCAAGGCTGGCTTCACCTACGGTGAGACCGACGAAGTCGGCCTGCAAACCGCCGACAAGGACAAGGCCGTGGACACCTATGACCTGCAAGCCACCGTGCTGCAGCTGATGGGCCTGGACCACCTGAAGACCACCTTCCTGAACAACGGCCGTTCCGAGCGTCCGACCGTGGTTTACGGCAAGGTGATCAAGGACATCCTGGCCTGATCCACCGCCGCGCCTGACCCGACCAGCCCGGCAGGGCCTTCCCTGCCGGGCTGGTTGCTCATGCGCGCACACGACGATGACACCGACAAGGCGGGCGCCACGCACCGCCTGATTGACGACGACATGCACAAGATCAAGCGTTCACGCGCCTGGGCCGTTCTGGGCGCCCGGGGCACCGCGGCCGTTCTGCTGGCCGCCATGGCAGTGGCCACCGGCACCGTTCGTTCGGCCCAGGCCGAGCTCGACCCGGACCTGATGCTCGCCATCGAAGATGCCAACAAGAGCCTGAGCTCGAACATCGCGCTCAAGGATGCCAAGGCCAGCACGGCTGATGCCAAGGAGCTCGAGGCGATGTTCGCCAAGGTGGAGGTGTTCTTCACCGAGAAGGGCGAAGCACCGGATGCGGTTGACCTCTCCAAGAAGAGCCGCGATCTGTCCAACTCGATCATCCAGAACGTGCAATCGGGCAACTTCGATGCGGCCACGGATGCGGCCACCAACCTGTCGCGCACCTGCCGCGCCTGCCACACCTTCTACAAGAAGTCCTGAGACCTCTCGGAAAGCACCGAACCATGAACAAGATCATCCGCGCCTGCCTGGCCTCCGCCACGTTCGCCGCTGCCTTCGCCGCCGCCCTGCCCGCCACCGCCGCGCTCAAGGAAGGCGACAAGGCCCCCGAATTCAAGGCCCAAGCATCGCTGGCCGGCAAGGAGTTCACCTTCTCGTTGAAGGACAGCCTGCGCAAGGGCCCCGTGGTGGTGTACTTCTACCCCTCGGCCTTCACCGGCGGCTGCAACATCCAGGCGCACACCTTCGCCGAGAACCATGACAAGTTCGCCGCCGTGGGCGCGACCATCGTGGGTGTCTCGCTGGACAACATCGCCCGCCTGAACGATTTCTCGGCCGATCCGCAGTACTGCGCCGGCAAGATCGCCGTGGCCTCCGACGCCGACGGCAAGATCGCCAAGGCCTTCGACCTGAAGATCCGCGAAGCCGTGGCCGGCCGCAAGGACACGCGCGGTGTGGACATCGACCACGCCTTCGCCGAGCGCACCACCTTCATCGTGACGCCCGATGGCCGCATTGCAGCCACGGTGGGCGACCTCGCCCCGGCAGCCAATGTCGAGAAGGCCCTGGAAACAGTGCAGAAACTGGCCTCCGCCAAACGTTGACGAGGCCTGATCTTGCTGTTGACGCCCTTCGCGACTGTTCGACACGATGAAGCATCAGCCGCATCCCGCACCCCAGGTCGCCTGGGGGGCTGGGCGGCTTTTGCATTGGGACTCACCCTGGTGATGACATCGCCTGCCTGGGGCCAGGCCAAGGGCAAGGGCAAACCGCCCGCCGCTGCCAAAGCCGCAGCCCCGGTGGCTGCCCCCAAGGGCGACCCCGTCGCGGGTGCCGAGAAGGCCGATGCCGAACGGTGCGTGGAATGCCACGGCACGCATGGTCAGGGCACACACGAAGCGCGCTTCGCACGCCTGGCGGCCCAGCATCCGGAGTACATCATCCGGCAGGTCGGTCAGTTCCGCACCGCGGCCCGCAAAAACGACGCCATGGCCATCGCCGCCCGCGCCGTGTCGGATGAAGACCTGCGCGACATCGCCGCCTTCTTCGCCAGCCAGCCGCGCTTCAAGGGCGATGGCAAGCCGGGTACCCCGGCCGCCGTGAAACTGGTGACGCAAGGCGATGCGGCCCGCGGCATCCCCGCGTGCGTGGCCTGCCATGGCGCCGATTCGCGCGGCCAGGTGCAACCCGGCCTGCTGGTGCCTTCGCTGGCCGGCCAGGAATACCAATACCTGTTCAACCAGTTCGGCGAGTGGCGCAACGGCTGGCGGCCCGACAGCCCCGACGGCACCATGGTGCGCATCGCCAAGGCGCTCACCGAAGCCGAGATCACCGAACTCTCGCAGTACTTCGCCAGCCTGCCTTGAGGCGGACTGTCATCACCTCTCTCCTGGAAGACACCATGCACAAAGCCCATCCTCTGACCCGTGCACTGCTGCTGGCCGCCTGCGCTCTGGCCTGCCTGCCCGGCATCACCAGCGCACAGGAGCAGATCGCCGCGGCTGTGTCCACCGTCACCAGCGGCATCCCCGGTGTCGTGGCCTCCGGTACGCGCATCGAACTGATCAAGGAAGGCTTCAGCGGCACCGAAGGCCCGGTGGCCTTGCCCGACGGCAGCTTCGCCTTCACCGAGACGCAGGCCGCGCGCATCACACGCATCGCGCCCGATGGCTCGACCTCGACACTGCTGGACAACACCAACGGCGCCAATGGGCTGGGCTTCGGCGCGCATGGCGAGCTGTACGCCGTGCAGGTGCTGCAGCCGCGCGTGGGCATCATCTACCCACCCGAGCGGGCCAAGACCCTGGTCGACAAGTTCGAAGGCGCACCCTTCGGCCGCCCCAACGACCTGGTCGTGAGCCAGCTGGGCCACGTCTACTTCACCGATTCAGGCGCCAACCGCCCTGCCCCCGGTGCGGCCTCTGCCACCGCCACCGCGAAGGCTGAACCCACGCCGCCCAACAAGCCCGCCGTCTACCGCATCGGCAACGATGGCAGCGTCAAGCGCCTGGCCAACGACATCGAACGGCCCAACGGCATCCAGCTGAGCCCCGACGAGAAGGTGCTCTACGTGGCCAACACCGCCGGCGAATACGTGCTGGCCTACGACCTGGCTGATGACGGCACCGTGGGTCCCAAGCGCAACTTCGCCAAGCTGGCCGGCTACCGCCAGACCGACAACGGCTGGAGCAGCGGTGCCGATGGCCTGGCCATCGATTCGCGCGGCCGCCTGTACGTGGCCTCGTCGGTCGGCATCCAGGTGTTCTCGCCGGAAGGCCAGCCTCTGGGCGTTATCGCGCTGCCCAAGCCCCCGCAGAACATCGCCTTCGCCGGCCCCGGCAAAAGAACCCTCTACGTGGTGGGGCGCGGCGCGGCCTACAAGATCGCCACCATCGCCTCGGGCTACTCTGCACGGGCCAAGTAAGGCCCTCATCCCTGAAACCATTCTCGCCATCAAAGGTTGAACGCCATGACGACACGCCAGACCGCCAGCGATTTCCACCCCGAAGTGCTCAAGCTCTTCGACCAGTATGT
>DXIO01000008.1 GCA_019112875.1 Candidatus Aquabacterium excrementipullorum | reverse complement strand
TGTCGCCTGCCCAGCAACGCAACCTTGAGCGCCATATCGGTGTCGAAGTACTGGATCGCACTTCGCTGATCCTCGAAATCTTCGGTGACCGCGCACGCAGCCACGAGGGCAAACTGCAGGTCGAATTGGCCCGTCTGGGCTACCTGTCGACACGGCTCGTGCGCCGCTGGTCCCACCTGGAGCGCCAACGAGGCGGGGTGGGGCACCGTGGCGGCCCCGGCGAAACCCAGATCGAGCTGGACCGCCGCATGATCGACCAGCGCATCAAGTCGCTCAAGCAGCAACTGATCAAGGTCAAGCGCCAGCGCAACACGCAGCGGCGTGGTCGCGAGCGCACCGGCACCTTCCGCATCTCGCTGGTGGGCTACACCAACGCCGGCAAGTCCACGCTCTTCAACGCGCTGACCAAGGCCGGCACCTACGCGGCCGACCAGCTGTTCGCCACGCTGGACACCACCGTGCGGCAGCTCTACCTGGCGCAGGCCGAGCGCAGCGTCACCATCTCCGACACGGTGGGCTTCATCCGCGATCTGCCGCACACGCTGGTCGAGGCCTTTGAGGCCACCCTTCAGGAAGCCACCGAGGCCGATGTGCTGCTGCACGTGGTCGATGCCGCCAGCCCCGTGCTGCTCGAGCAGATGGCCGAGGTGCAGCGCGTGCTCACCTCCATTGGTGCGGGCCACGTCCCTCAAGTGCTGGTGTTCAACAAGTGCGACGCGCTGCCCGAGCACCAGCAGCCTCGCCATGAACGCGACCTTTTCGAGATGCCCGACGGCACGCGCGCCCTGCGTGTTTTCGTCAGCGCCCTGACGGGCGAGGGCCTCGATGTGTTGCGCCAAGTGCTCTCGCAGGCGGCCGTTTCCGGCCTCGGTGATGGCGAAGCCGGCTTTTCGGCCGATTTGCAGCCATTCGCCATGCACAATCATGATCATGAGGCCGTGTCGGAGGATGACACGGCCACTCACCAAGAATCGTTCGAACATGGACATGCACAACGCTGAGACAAGCCCCGCCCACGGGACGCCGCGAACCGGCCTGCGCGCCGTGGCGTCGGCCGTGGCGCTGACGGCGGGTTTCCTGACTGGCGCGGCGTCGCGCCTGGTGTGGCGCTCGACGCACCGTCTCTACCGGGTGCTGCCCGGCGTGGCTGGCGCCAGCGCGAGCGAGAATCGTCGCGACGACGGTCCGCCCGATCTGGACGAGCTCTGGCGTGACTTCAACCGCAAGCTCAGCGGGCTGTTCTCCGGCCGTTCGGGCGGCGACAACGGCAATGGCAACGGTCCTGGCGGCAGCATGTCGCCCGACCCCACCGGCGCGGGCATCGGCATCGGCCTGGTGGCCGGTCTGGTCGTGCTGGTCTGGCTCGGCAGTGGCTTCTTCATCGTGCAAGAAGGCCAACAGGCCGTGATCATGTCCTTTGGTCGCTACAGCCACACCACCGAGGCTGGCTTCCAGTGGCGCGCGCCGTATCCCTTCCAAAGCCACGAGATCGTCAACGTGACGCAACTGCGCTCGCTGGATGTGGGCAGCGCCTCCGTCACGCAGGGCACGGGCCTGCGCGACTCGTCCATGCTGACGCGTGACGAGAACATCATCGACATCCAGTTCACGGTGCAGTACCGTCTGGAAGACGCCAAGCTCTACCTGTTCGAGAACCGCAACTCCGACGAGGCCGTGCTCCAGGCCGCCGAGTCGGCCGTGCGCGAGATCGTCGGCAGCAGCACCATGGACTCCGTGCTCTACGAGAAGCGCGATGCCATCGCCACCGAACTGGTCAAGTCGGTGCAGGCGCAGCTCAACAAGATCAAGGCCGGCATCACGGTGGTCAACATCAATGTGCGCAGCGTGCAGGCCCCCGAGCAGGTGCAGGCCTCGTTCGATGATGCCGTCAAGGCCGGCGCCGACCGTGAGCGCCTCAAGAATGAAGGCCAGGCCTACGCCAACGACGTGATTCCCAAGGCCCAGGGCACGGCCGCGCGCCTGCGCGAAGAAGCCGCCGGCTACTCTGCGCGCGTGGTGGCCCAGGCCGATGGTGATGCGCAGCGCTTCCGCGCCGTGTACGCCGAGTACCAGAAGGCCCCTGCCGTTACCCGTGACCGCCTCTACATCGACACCATGCAGCAGGTCTACAGCAACGTGACCAAGGTCATGGTCGATTCCCGCCAAGGCTCCAACCTGTTGTACCTGCCGCTGGACAAGCTGCTTCAGGCCAGCGGTGCCAACGCGCCGGCTGGTGGCTCTTCGTCCGCTGCGCCCACCTCGCCCACCCCCGTGCCCGACACGACCACGGTGCCTTCGTCGTCCAGCCCTTCGCTGGCCGGCGACGCCCGTTCGCGTGACAACCTGCGCACCCGTGAGCGCGACAGCCGCTGAGCCGAGGAAATAACCGACATGAACCGCATTGGCATCATCGTGGTCGGCGTCCTGCTGGCCCTCATCCTCCTGGCGTCCACCCTGTTTGTGGTGGATCAGCGCCAGTTCGCCGTCGTCTACGCCCTGGGCGAGATCAAGGAAGTCGTCAGCGAGCCCGGCCTGAAGTTCAAGCTGCCCGCGCCGCTGCAGAACGTGGTCGTGCTCGACCGCCGCACCCAGACGCTGGACAGCCCCGAATCCAAGCCCATCTTCACCGCCGAGAAGAAAAGCCTGGTCATCGACTGGCTGCTCAAGTGGCGCATCACCGATCCCAAGCGCTTCATCCGCTCGCTGGGCACCGACATGCGCAACGCCGAGAACCGCTTGAGCCCCATCGTGCAGGCGGCACTCAACGAAGAGGTCACGCGCCGCACCGTGGGCGCCGTGCTGTCCACCGAGCGCGAGAAGGTCATGCAGGGCGTGATCGCCCGCCTGGGTGACGACGCCAAGTCCTTCGGCATCGAGATCGTCGACGTGCGCATCAAGCGCGTGGACTTCTCCGTCAACATCACCGATGCGGTCTACCGCCGCATGCAGTCCGAGCGCCAGCGCGTGGCCAACGAACTTCGCTCGCAAGGCACGGCCGAAGGCGAGAAGATCCGCGCCGACGCCGACCGCCAGCGTGAAATCATCGTGGCCGAAGCCTACCGCGATGCGCAAAAGCTCAAGGGTGAAGGCGATGCCAAGGCATCGGCCCTGTACGCCGATGCCTTCGGCAAGGACCCGCAGTTCGCGCAGTTCTACCGCAGCCTGGAGGCCTACCGCAGCACCTTCCGCAGCAAGTCTGACGTGATGGTGGTCGACCCGAGCAGCGACTTCTTCAAGGCCATGCGAGGCGCTGGCAGCGGCGGCAAGTAAGCCGCTCGCCCGCCCGATCTTCTTTGCCATGGCCGATGCCTTCTGGCTGGCCCTGGCCCTCGTTCTGGTGATCGAGGGCCTGTTGCCCATGATCAACCCGGCCGCCTGGCGGCGCGTCTTCGAGCAGGCCCTCCAGCTTGACGATGCGCAGCTTCGCCTGGTTGGAATCAGCAGCGTCCTGTGCGGACTGGTGCTCATCTGGGTGCTGGGGTGAGGGTGGTCGGACACCTTGAACCCCGGTAGAATCCCGGTTTTAACCCCCACACGTTTTCCTATGTCATCTGCTTGGCTGTTGCCAGAGCACATTGCTGACGTCTTGCCTGCGCAAGCCCGTCGCGTGGAAGAACTGCGCCGTGTCTGGCTGGATGCGGCGCGTGGTTATGGCTACGAGCTGGTGATGCCGCCGCTGCTCGAGCACCTTGATTCGCTGTTGTCCGGTGCCGGTGGTGAGCTGGATCTGCGCACCTTCAAGCTGGTGGACCAGCTCAGCGGCCGCTCCCTGGGGATTCGCGCCGATGCCACGCCCCAGGTGGCACGCATCGATGCGCATCTGCTCAACCGCGAGAGCCTGACCCGCCTGTGCTACTGCGGCCCCGTGCTGCACACCCGGCCGGCCAGCCCGCACGCCAGCCGCGAGCCGCTGCAGCTCGGCGCCGAAATCTACGGCCATGCCGGCCTGGAAGCCGATCTGGAAGTCGCCGAACTGGCGCTGGAAGGCCTGCAGGCCTCGGGCCTCAATGGCTTGGTGATCGACTTGGCCGACGTCCGCCTCGTGCAGGGCGTGCTGGCTGGTTTGGGCGTGTCTCAACTCGACGAAGCCACCCGCTCGGCCGTGGTCTCCGCCCTGGCCGACAAGGATGTGGGCGAGCTGCGCGATCTGGCCGGCCAAGGCGCCTTGGCCGCCGCGCCGCGCGCGGCCGAGGTGCTGGTCGCCCTGACCACGCTCTACGGCGACGACACCATCCTGGCCAAGGCGCGCAGCGTGCTGCCTGCTCACCCGCTGGTCGAGGCCGCACTGAACGATCTGGCCTGGCTGTCCGGCCACCTGCGCCAGGTCCAGCCCGACCTGCGTGTCGGCTTCGATCTGTCCGATCTGAGCGGCTACGCCTACTACAGCGGTACCCGCTTCGCCATCTACGCCGAAGGCCTTGCCGACGCGCTGGTGCGCGGTGGTCGCTACGACGAGGTCGGTGCCGTTTTCGGCCGCCGGCGTCCGGCCGTGGGCTTCAGCCTCGATCTGAAAATCCTCGCCGACGTGCTGGCAGGCCGCCAAGGCCTGGCCGTGCGCGCGGCGGTGCGTGCTCCCTGGGGTGAGGACCCCGCCTTGCGCCAGGCTGTGCGCGCACTCCGAGGGCAGGGGCACACCGTGGTGTGCGTGCTGCCCGGACACGAACACGACGTCCAGGAATTCGACTGCGATCGCGAACTCGCGTTGGTCGATGGACGCTGGCAGGTGCGCCCGCTCTGACGTTCCATCGTCAGACGCGCACTGCCTCAACCCCCTACGCGAAACAGGAATCTCCGCCATGCCCAGCTCCACCGCGCCCGCCAACGCGCCGGCCCGCTCCGCCTCTGCTTCTGCCCGCAACGTCGTGGTCGTCGGCACCCAATGGGGTGACGAAGGCAAGGGCAAGGTCGTCGATTGGCTGACTGACCATGCCGCCGCCGTCGTGCGCTTCCAAGGGGGACACAACGCCGGCCACACCCTGGTCATCAACGGCAAGAAGACCGCGCTGCAGTTGATCCCCTCGGGCATCATGCGCGACGGCGTGGCCTGCTACATCGGCAATGGCGTGGTGGTCGATCCGATCCACCTGCTGTCCGAGATCGAGCGCCTGGAAGCCGCCGGCCTGAACGTGCGTTCGCGCCTGTTCATCAGCGAATCCTGCCCGCTGATCCTGCCCTTCCACGTCGAGGTCGACAAGGCCCGCGAGGCCCTGCGCGAAACCAGCGGCAGCGGCAAGATCGGCACCACGGGCAAGGGCATCGGCCCCGCCTACGAAGACAAGGTGGCGCGCCGCGCCCTGCGCGTGCAGGATCTGAAGCACCCGGACCGCTTCGCCAAGAAGCTGCGCGAGCTGCTCGAACTGCACAACTTCGCGCTCCAGGGCTACCTCAAGAGCAACGCGCTCGAGTTCCAGCCGATCTTCGACCAGGCCATGAAGGCGGCCGAGCAATTGCTGCCCATGCTGGCGGACGTCGGCGTCGAGATCCATGGCCACAACGTGGCCGGTGGCAGCGTGCTGTTCGAAGGCGCGCAAGGCACGCTGCTGGACATCGACCACGGCACCTACCCCTACGTGACCTCGAGCAACTGCGTGGCCGGCAATGCCGCCGCGGGCTCGGGCGTGGGTCCTGACAAGCTGCACTACATCCTGGGCATCACCAAGGCCTACACCACCCGCGTGGGCAGCGGCCCGTTCCCGACCGAGCTGGATTGGGAAACGGAAGGCACCGTCGGCTACCACCTGTCCACCGTGGGGCAGGAGCGCGGCACCGTGACGGGCCGTGCCCGCCGCTGCGGTTGGCTCGATGCCGCCGCGCTCAAGCGCTCGGTGCTGATCAACGGCATCTCGGGCCTGTGCATCACCAAGCTCGACGTGCTCGACGGGCTGAAGGACATCAACGTCTGCACGGGCTACCTGCTCAACGGCAAGCGCGTGGACATCCTGCCGCTGGACGCCGACGACATCGTGGCCTGCGAGCCCATCTACGAAACCTTCCCGGGCTGGGAAGGCACCACCTTCGGCATCACCGAGTGGGACAAGCTGCCGGCCAACGCCCGCGCCTACCTCGAGCGCGTGCAGGCCTTCATCGGCGCGCCGATCGACATGGTCTCCACCGGCCCTGATCGCGATCACACCATCCTGCTGCGCCATCCCTACAAGGGCTGAGCCGGCCAGGCTTTTCCGTTCCACTTCCTACTTGCATTTCCCTAGGAGTCCCCATGCTCACCGACGATGGCAAACACCTGTACGTGTCCTGGGAGGAGTATCACCAGCTGACCGAACGTCTGGCGCTGAAGGTGTATTCCTCTGGGTGGGAGTTTGACCAGATCCTGTGCCTTGCCCGCGGTGGCATGCGCCCCGGCGATGTGCTCTCGCGCATCTTCGATCGCCCGTTGGGCATCATGTCGACCAGTTCCTACCGTGATGACGGCGGCACGCTGCAAGGCCGCCTGGACATGGCCAAGTACATCACCATGCCGAAGGGTGAGCTGGCCGGCCGTGTGCTGCTGGTCGATGACCTGGCCGATTCCGGCGTGACCCTGCGTGCCGTGGTCGAACGCCTTCGAGGCATGCCGGCCATCACCGAGCTGCGTTCCGCCGTGATCTGGACGAAGGGCGTGTCCAGCTACACGCCGGATTACTACGTCGAGTCGCTGCCGACCAGCCCCTGGATCCACCAGCCGTTCGAAGAGTACGACACCCTGCGCCCAGAGGCGCTGCTCAAGCGTTATCAGGTGTAAGTCTCTGCAATGCGCGCATTTCAGTCGGCGCGCGGCAGGCAGGTGAGGGCGGCCCGAGCGGCCGCCTTTTCTTTGCTGGCGTCGATGTCTGCCTTGGCGCCTGTGCTGCGAGGCTGTCGCGCTACAGGACCGAAGAAGGTCCAGGCCACAAAGACAAAAGCCGCATGATCTTGCGATCATG
>DXIO01000007.1 GCA_019112875.1 Candidatus Aquabacterium excrementipullorum | reverse complement strand
CATCGCCATGCGGCCCTGCCAGTAGCCACGGGCCTGCGCCTCCATGCGCTCGCGCCGGCCGGACCACGCATCGATCACACGGTTGACGCTGCCTTCGCGCGCCAGCAGGCCGATCACGACCTCGTCGCGGCCATAGAGGCTGGCGGGCTGGCACCACACGCCGCTGGCCAGGCCCGAAGCGCTGAGCGCCGACGGCGTGGAACCCGGCTCGATGGCGAAATAGGCCGAGGCCACGCGGTTGCGCAGGTGCACATTGCTGAAGGGCACGGCCGTGCTGGTGGGCAGCTTGAGCGTGATGGGCCGCAGGCGCAGCACCAGGCCTTCGCGCCAGTAGGGGTGGCGCGAGTCGGACACGCAGGCCGATTCGCACAGCGCACCGTACACGGGCTCGTTGCCGCACAGGCCCTCGATGGGGCCGACGGTGATCTCGTACAGGCCCAGCGAGGCGGTTTCCTGCACGCCACCGGCGCCCTGGCCCGCGCACTCGCCGAACTCGGCATTGCCGCCGGATGTGACGCTGGCCGTGGCCACCTTGAGCAGGTCGCTCACCTTGGCCTGCACATCGCCCACCGTGAGCACGAAGTGGCCCGCCGGCGTGATGGCCAGGCCGCTGCCCACCGTGAGTTGGTCACCCGCCAGGCCCACGCCCAGCCCGTTGACCACGCCCCAGCCCCCGGCCAGGTTGGACAGGCGCACCTGCGTGCGGTGGTAGGCCTGCTCCTGCGCGAGCGCATCGGCCTTGAGGAACTTGCCGTCGAAGTAGTGCAGCCGGGTCAGCGGGCTGGCCTGCTCGATGAAGGCCACGCCGTCCTGCGTGTCCAGCTCGACGGAGCCGGCCGTGATGTCGTTCTGATTGCCCATGGCGAACCTCGGTGGATGGTGGTGAGGATGAAGTTGAAAAGTGATGCCTAGGTGCTGGCCTTGCCGGTGCGACCAACGCGCTTGGCCTTGGATGCGTCGCCAGGCAGTGGGGCCTGGGCCAGCAGCGGCAGCAGCAGTTGCTGCAGTGCGCCGGTGGACATCAGCAGCGGGCGGGTGTTCAGGTCGATGCTGCCCAGCGTGGCGGTCCAGCCGTCGGCGTCCTTCTTCAGGTGCACACCGCGCAGCGTGCCCAGGGGCAGGCACAGGTCGACCGTGTCGATGGGATCGGGGGCCGCGGTGTCGATCTGCGAGAGCAGCAGGGCCAGCGCGGCGTGGTCCTTCGCGGCCTCGACGATCGGCGGCACATCGGCTGGCGTGACGGGCTCGGGCACGTTGGGGTCCACGTTGGGATCGGCGGGTGACGGTGCGGGGGCCGGCGCGCTGACCGGCGGCACGTGGCGGCGCAGCAGCAGTGTCACGGTCTCGCACACGCGTGAGTAGGCGATGTCGGACGCGTTGCCCGCGCAGGGCTCGGCGATGGCGGGCACGGGGCTGCTCAGGCAGGTGCTGTAGCAGACGCGCACGTCCAGGTCGATGGTGGCGTCTTCCAGGCTGGCCAGATCATCGAAGGCTTCGTCGCTCTGGTGCTTGAGCCACCACTGGACGAGGTTGACGCACTGGTCCACGTCCAGCGCCAGGTCACGGCCCAATGCATCGACGGCGAAGCCCGGGCCCACGCGCAGGTCGAAGGTCTCGTCGTCGAAGGCCAGCGGGTAGCCGGCGACCACGCCCACGCCATGCAGCAGGCGTTGGTGGCGGCGTGAACGGCCGATGTGGAAGCCCTGCTCGGTGCGCAGTTCGTCCACGCCCAGCATCATGCCGAAGTGCACGTTGAGCGTGCAGGCCGGGTTGTCGGGCAGGGTCGCGTCGCAGCGCAGGCTGTCGGTCGTGTTCAGGCAGCCGGAGGGCGACAGGTCGTTGAGGTTCATGGCTCGGGGCTCCAGCAACAGCGGGGATGGGGGCTCGGCCTCACAGCGGCGCCGTGTCGCGCGAGGCGGCCTTGGCGCGGCGCACGGCGGTGGCCTGCTCCGCCTGGGCCTGTCCCAGCGCGCGCAAGGTGGCCTGCTCGGCGACGCGCTGGGTGCGAACGGCCAGGCGCGCGGCGGTCAGGGCGGTGACGAGGTCGGTCTCGCGGTCGGCCAGGTCCTGCAGGCGCTGGGCCGGCGTGGGCGCGCCCTTGAACACGTTGAGGCGGGCGATGGCGTTGTCCAGCTGCTCCAGCGTGTCCCACAGCAGCTCGGGCACGGCGGCGAACCAGGCTTGGAGGGTGGCGTAGGCCGTGGCGTCGGCGATGAGGTCGGCCCGCTTGTCGGAACGCTCCGTCACCGCGTCGTCGAGCGCATCGAACTCGGCCTGGACCTCGGCCGCGTTGAGCTCGGCCACGGTCTTGTCGGGGTGGGCCTTGAGCGCGGCGTTCAGCGCCTTGTCGTAATCGCTCTGGGCCTGGCGCCAATCGTCTTCGGCCTTGTCGGCGATCGCCAGATCGGACAGGGCGTCTTCACGCGCGGACTTGAGGCTGGCGTCGAACAGTTCGTCGTGCTGGGCGGGCGTGAGGATCGGGTAGCTGACGGGCGCGGTGGGATGGGGTGCCGGCAGCGCGGCGAGCCGGGCCAGGGTGTCGCGGTCGTCCGCCAGGCGGGGCGCGGTCTCGACCAGGCTGCGCACGGCCTGCCAGGCCTGGTCGAACTGGCGCTGGGCCTGGGCCAATGCGGCCGTGCTGGCCGTGGCGCTGGTGGTGGCCACGTCCTGCGCCTGGACGGCGCTGTCGAGCACCAGGGCACGGCGCGCACGCACGCGGGTCAGGAAGTCCTTCTCGGGCGCGGCGTTGGAAGGGAACTCGCCTTCCACCCGGCTTCGGGCGCCGGCCTCGAAATCGCTCAGGGCCTGGGCGGCGTCCGCGGCCAGATCGGCCCAGGCACCGCCTGCTTTCAGCGATGCCACCGCCGCCGCACGTTGCAGCGCGGCCTTGCTGTCCAGCAGCTGCGCGGCCTTCACCTCGGCCAGCTCCTGCTGCAACGCGGTGTCGAGCGTCTGCAGGCGCTCGACCTCGGCCTTGGCGGACTGCAGCGTGAGGTCCGCGCTGGCCTGCGCATGCAGGGCCTCGTGCCAGGCGATCAGGGCCTGGCTCATGACCGACAGCAGCGGGTCGCCATCGGCCGGGGTGGGGATGCCGGCCAGGGCCTTGCGCGCCACGGCGACCGCGTCGGAGGCCACGCGCACGGTGTCGGCGGCAATGCGCGATTGGGCCTGCGCGGCGGCCTGTGCCAGGCGCGCGGCGGCGGCCTCGGTGCGGACCGCGCCCAGGGTCTGGTCCAGGCGGCTGGCTTCGTCGATCCAGTACTGGGTCAAGGTGCTCATGCGGTGCTCCTGTCGGGGTCGGGCCCGAGGGTGTCGTGGATGTCTTGAAGAGGGACGTACTGCGGCGGAAAGCCCGGGTGGGCACGGCCAGCCTTGTCGAACTCGCGCTCGATGGCCCAGAGGAAGTGGCGCTGCGCGATGCGCTGCTGGCTGGACGCTGCCAGGAAGGCGGCGGCCAGCGCGGCGTTCTTGATCTGCGCGCCGGCGATGGCGTACCACTCGGCCAGCTCGCGCAGGTTCACGTCGGGCGCCAGCGGCGCGGCGGCCGGCAGGTGCAGGCGCCACAGGGCTTCGCGCACGGCGGCATCGGGCTCGGAGAACTCGACGATGGCCTCGAAGCGGCGCGTGAAGGCCTTGTCGAGCTGGCCGCGCAGGTTGGTGGTGAGAACGGCCACGCCCTCGTAGCGCTCCAGACGCTGCAGCAGGTAGGCCGTCTCCATGTTGGCGTAGCGGTCGTGCGCGTCCTGCGCGTCGGTGCGCTTGCCGAAGAGCGCATCGGCCTCGTCGAACAGCAGCAGCGCGCGCGAGCGCTCGGCCACGTCGAACACGGCGGCCAGGTTCTTCTCGGTCTCGCCGATGTACTTGGAGACCAGCGCCGACAGATCGACCACCAGCAGGTCGACACCGAGGGCGCGGGCCATCACCTCGGCGGCCAGGGTCTTGCCGGTGCCGGGCGGTCCGTAGAACAACATTCGCACGCCGCGTCGGCCGGTGCGGCCCTGCGCGAAGCCCCAGTCATCGAGCACGGTGATCTGCTGCAGCACGCGGCGCACGGCCGATTGCAGCGGCTCGATGGCGGCTTGGGGCAACAGCAGCGCGGACCAATCGGCCTGCGGCAGCACGCGGCTGACACCGGGGCGGGCATGCCAAGCGGTGCGAGCACGCACGCAGGCGCCCACGTCGTCGAGCGCGAGGGGCTGGCCTTGCAGGCGCTGGCGCAGCGACAGGTCGCGCACCACGTCGCGCGCATCGTCGGGCTCGATGGGGTAGCGCGCGGCCAGTTGCGGCACCTGGTCGCCCAGTTGCGGCAGCAGCGACTGCCACAGCGCGCGCCGGGCCACGGCGGCCAGGGGCTGCACGGGCAGGCGGATCTGGGGCAGGTCGAGCGCGGGGCAGCGGCGTTCGGATGCGGCCGTGGTGATGACGGGCAGGGCCTGGGCCAGGCTCGGTTGCTCGAGGGTGGCGGCAGTGTTGGCCGATGCGGGCTCGGCCAGATCATCGCGGCGGTCTTCCAGCCACAGGCAGGACTGGTAGAGCCACGCGGTGGCCAGGGCAGGAGCGATGCGCTTGTCGCGCGCGGTGCCATCGGCATCGTCGATCGAGGCCAGCACGGCGCTGGTCTGCGCGGCACCCAGCAGGGCACGGGCACGCGTGTGGCGCATGGCCGCGTCACCGCCCACCAGCAGCACCTGGCAGGGCAGGCCGCGCCGCAGGGCCAGCACGGCCTGGGCCACCTCGGGCTGGGCCAGCCAGGTGGCCAGGCCGGGTACCTGCCGGTAGCCCACGGCCAGCCGGGCTTCATCGCCCGACAGGGTGCGGCCGGTCAGCGCCGGCCACACGAAGGGCGCGGCGCGCAGGTTGCGGCCGTGCCAGGGGCCGTCGCCCTCCAGGCGCAGCAGGCCCAGGCGGCCCAGGGGGCCGTGGCACAGCAGGTCTTCGATGGCGTCGCGCAGCGTGCTGACATCGGCCTCGGGGCCGGCCTCGTGCTCCAGCCAATGCAGGGCCAGGGCCGCGGTGGGCCAGGGCTGCTGGGCGGGGTGCACCAGGCGGCAGAGCGAGGCCAAGCCTTCATGCGCTTCGGGCAGACAGGCGAGCAGGACCAGGTCGCACAGCAGCGTCGATGCGGACGGCAAGCCGGCGGCCACCGGCAACTGAGACAGGCGGGCCAGCGGGTGATGCGCGGGCCAGGCTGGCTGCCCAGTGGGATCGCTCCTACCGGAAGATGGCGAGCGCGGCAGGCTGGCCGCGTACTGATCGACGAAGGCCAGCGCCTGCGCCAGTTCATCGACCGGCGATGGCGCCAGGCGCGCGGCCAGGCTGCGCGCGAGGCGTTGCGCCACGTCGGCCAGCGCATGGCGCGTGTGCAAACGCAGCGCGGCGATGGCCGCCACGGCGGGCTGCGCCGATTCGCCATCGCGCTGCGGCGCGGGGTTCAGATCGTGACGTGCCGGTTCATTCATAGCGGATCCTCAGCACGCAGCCCAGCCAGGGCAGGTAGCCCGCGTCCAGGTCCAGGCCCAGGCGGCGAATGCGCGTGTCCACCTGGTCGAGCGACAGGTGCAGTTCGATCCAGCCGGGCTCGAACCGCAGGTGGCCTGGCCGCTGGCACACGGTGCGCAGGCGCGGCTCGGCCAGTTCGGGGGCGACCTCGTCGAGCCAGGCGCCCCAGCGCGCGGCCTGCGATTGCGCGGCCTGGGCCATGCCGGGTTGGGGCTGGCCTTGAGGCAACACACCACCGACGAAGGCGCGCAAAGCTGCGTCCTGAGCAGGCACGCCCAACGCGGTCGCCAAGGCCGCCAAGGCATGACCACGCGCATCCACGCCCTCGCCAGGGGTCGGCCCCATCAACTCTTCCAGCAGGCCCGGGGCTTCCAGCGCGCGCAGCCAGAACAGGGCGCCGGCCCATTGCGTGGGCTGCCAGAACTCGCTGTCGGGCAGGGCGGGCGCCGGCGGCAGTTCCGCGTCCAACGCGCCGAGGTGATCCGTGTTCACGTGCACGATGTCGATCGGCGCGTCATGAAGCCGTGATGCCACCTGGTTGGGCGATGACGCCGAAGCCGATGGCGCAGGCCCATCGCCCGCATCGCGATCCCGCCACAAGGCCGCAGGAGACGCCACGCTCGTGCCCCAGACCACGTGCCACGCGGCATCCAGACGCTGGCGCAACAGGCCGATGCCACTGCCCTGGTCAGGCCAGGCCACCGCGGCCATCAGCACGGCCAGCACCTCGCCATGCGAGGTGGCCAGCCAGGGGCGTGCCGCCAGCCAGCCGGACAGCACCTGCGCATCGGTGTTGAGCGCGGGCCAGACCGGGTGATCCTGCGTGGCGGCAAGCGCATGACCATGGTCGGAATCGGCGACGTGCGCCTGCCACCCTGCGCGCTGGTGCGCCGGGCCGCCCCGCCATTGCAGCACCGCATACCCACGGCTGGCCATGCAGGTGCCCAGCCAGGCCTGCCATTCGCTGACCGGCACGGCGCGCAGCAGGGCCGTGAGCACCCCGGTGGACGGTTCTGCCGCCACCCATTGGCGCAGCAGCGGCCACACCCACCCCGGCTGCGCGCGCAGGTGCGCCAGCCCCTGGGCCAGCGCACGCTGAGGGCTCATCTCGGTGCCGTCCAGCCAGCCCATGCGGCGCCACGCCCACTGGCGATGGGTCTCGCCCAGCGCGCTGCGGTAGATCAGGTCGGACAGGCCCTGGCGGCGGCCACGGTAGCGCACCAGGTCCGGGTGCTCGGGGTGGGTCATCAACGCGCGCACGGCGTGCTGCAGGGCCTGGGTCCAGTCCTGGCCGGCCTCGGCACGCGGGCCATCAGGGCGCCAGTGCATGGCCACGTCCAGGTGGCGGATCAGCAGCCATTCCTCGGGGTCGGTCACGTCCACGCCGAAATCGGGCATGCCGGCCTCTTGCACGGTCTCGCGCCAGCGGCGCAGATCCTGCTCGGACAGCGGGTGTGCACTGCGCAGGTGGCCATGCAGGCGGGCGATGTGCAGGTCATCGTTGCTCATGGGAATCCCTCCGCGCCAAGGCGCTGAGGGATTCGCGCTTGGGAGCGGCCCGGCGCGCTCATTGGAAGCCCCCCCGCGCCAAGGCGCTGAGGGATTCGCGCTTGGGAGCGGCCCGGCGCGCTCATGGCCGGCCTCCCAGCACAAAGCCCTGGCCCAGCGCGACCGGTCCCACCACCGCGGGCCGGAAGCCGCCGGAGGCGCCGACCACCGTGCCCAGGCCCACCTGCGAGCCCAGGCCCACGCGGATGCCGCTGCGCGCCGTGCACAGTTCGAAGGCCGTGTGCGCGGGCTTGTGCACCTCGATCAGGCGGCGCACGCAGGCCAGTTGCGCGTCGCTGAGCGCGGCCACCACCGTCACGGTGAAGCGGTGCGCGTGGCTGTCGAAATCGACCGGGCCGGCATCGGCCATGGGCTTGGATTCGGGCTCGCCGATCAGGCCGCCCACGCGGAAGCCCACGCCCAGCACGGCCTGCGACTGGTTGACATCCGGGTTGCCGGCCACGCCACCACCACGCAATCTGAAGTGCTCGAGGATGATGACCTCGGCGCCATCGGTCAGGATCTCGATCATGCGGCGCAGGCTGGCCACGGTGCCGCGCGTGCGGAACAGCGGCGCGGCCTCGCGCACCATGGCGCGCTGCACGGGCTCGGGCCAGCACGGGTCCATGCAGAGGCCGATGAAGGAGGCGAGCCAGGGCAAGGCTTCGCCGGGCGCGACGCGACCGTCCAGCAGGCGGTGGCGCTGGTTGGACACGCCGTCCCACTCGTCCAGCATGGCCGCCATCGGCATCAGGAAGCGGTAGAGGAAATCGCGCGCGGCGGGCTCGCGCCACAAGGTGCGCGGCAACTGGCGCAGCAGGTTGTGGCCGGGATAGTCGACACGCGCGCTGCGCAGGCGCGGGCTCTTGCCGCGCGTGCCGGTCAGTTCGAACACCAGCCACAGGAAGCGGCCAGGCGGTGCGAGCACGGGCGCTTCGTACAGCGCGAAGCCTTCGGCCACGGCGCGGGTGAGCGGGCGCTGTGAATCGTCACGGTACAGGCGCGACGGTTCGCCCGTCTGCTGCAGCCAGGTATAGCTGGAGGGCAGCGGCGTCTCGCCGGGCAGCGCGATGTCGCTGAGCGGCTGGCCGGCCGGTGGCGTGCGCGGCCACGGGTCGTCGTGGTCGATGTCGTCGCGGGTGAAGGTCCACAGGCGCAGCTGCGTGCCGGGCGGCAGGCAGGCCTCGATCAGCACGCGGCCCCAGGTGGTCTGATCCTGGCCGCTGTCCAGCGCATGGCCCATCAGCACGCCGCGCGGTTTGTAGTGGGCGCGGGCGGGCGCGGCGTGGCGCAGGCCCTGGGCCGTCCAGTAGGCCACGCGGCCATCGGGCGCGAAGGCGATGCCCGCGCCATCGTAGAGGGGCGCGCTCAGGCCCGGCAGCAGGGCCGGCTGTTTGCCCAGCCAGCGCAGGCGCACGAACTCGTCGCCCGGGCGCATGGCCAGCACGAGCAGGGTGCCGAACTCGGCGTCGTCCTCGCCGGCCAGCACGTCGCGCGCATCAGGCACGGCGTAGGGCTTGGGGTCGCCCGGGTGCAGGGCATACAGGCGCGCGTTGGGCGTACCCGGTGCGGTCAGCACCCAGGCCAGGCGGCGGCCGTCCACGCCACGCGCCACGCTCAAGCGGGCGGCCCCGGCGATCACGGGCCAGGGCAGGCGGCGGGGCTCGTCGCACGGGGCGATCAGCCAGGTGCTGCCATCGGCCAGCAGCGCGACGATGTCGCCGCCGCACGAAGCCAGGTCCAGCGGCACCTGGCCCATGTCGATGCGGCGCGTGACCTCCTGCTTCCAGGTGTCGATCACCCAGATGGCGGGGCGGTCCGGGTCGGCCACGTAGAGCAGGTTGTCGTCACCGGCCGCCAGGGCCTCGGGGCGCAGCGGCAGGTCGGCGCCGGGCAGGGGCTGGCCGTTGTCTTCCGTCTCGGGGCCGGTGACGATGAAAGGGTGCGGGGCCACGTCGTGCACACCGAGCTGCGTGGTCGCGCCCCAGAGCACATACTCGATCGCGCCTTGCGTGGGCAGGGCGTGAAACAGCCGGCAGTTCGCATCGAAGGCCAGGCCGGCCCAGGGCGCGGGCGCCTGCGCGGGCGCGTTGGACACGGGCGGCGCGGCCGGTGCCAGCGTGACGATGTCATCGGCCAGCGTGGTGTCCATGAAGGCGCCGCGCAGCCAATGCGCACGGCCGCGCATCAGCAGGGTGCCGGTGTCGGGGGTGAGCCTCATTGCCTGGGCCTCAGCACTCGTCGCGCAACACCGGCACGGGCACCGGCGGCGTGCCCGGGGGCGGGCTGACGTTCTGGCCCGGTGCGGGCAGGGCCGTGGCCTCGTCCACCACGGTCACGGCGGCCAGGTGCGGCACCACCCACTCGGGCAGGGTCAGCACGTCGATGGCGGACGAGGTGGGCGCGGTGCCCTCGGGGCTGCCGGCGGGTGGCGGCACCTCGCGGTCCAGCCGCAGCGACTGCACGTAGGACACGCCCTCGACCTGCATGACGACCCCTTCCAGCTCACGCGCCAGCACGCGGCGGCCCAGCGGCCAGCCGCGCCCTTCGGGGCCATGCGGCGGCAGCGGCGAGAGGTACTGGCGCAGCAACGTGCCGACCCAGTCGCGCACGGCGTCCAGGCCATAGCCCTCCTGCACCTGCAGCGACACGGCCACGGCGATGCGCTGGTAGGTGGGCGGGATCACGTGCAGCTCGGTGGTGACCAGGCGCCATTGGTCGAGCCAGGCGCAGACCTGGCCGATCTCCAGTGCGTCGGGCAACGGCGCATCAGGGTGCATCGGGTCACGCTCGGGCCAGACCACCACGCTGACGTTGCCCGGCTTGGCGCTCTTGCTGGGCGGGTGGAACAGCGGCAGGCATTCGGCACGGCCCAGGTTCACGGTGGGCGTCTGAAGGGCCAGCTCGGCGAAGTCGCTGCGCGTGACGGCGCGGCGGTTGCGGCGCAGTTCGGACGGGATGCGTTGCAGCGCCGCGTCCAGGCTTTCGCTGTCGACACCGCCTTGCGCGGGCAAGGGGTTGAGCACGGTGAGCGCCACCTGGCCCGGGCGCTTGAGCGGCGGCAGGGGCACGGCGCCCTGCAGCACATCGCCCCATTTGTTGATGGCGCCCGAGGGCACGTTGCCCGCCGCGCCACCGCCCCAGCGGTAGCGGTTGACACGCACGCGTTCGCCGATCTGCGGGAAGCGCTCGCCGAAGCGCACGGTGCCGGCCTCGGCATCGAGCGTGAAGTGGCGATCGTCGGGCGTGCTGGCGTCCAGCGTGTCGGCCTGGGCCCAGTCGGTCCACACGCCGCTTTCCTCGACTTGCAGGCGCACGGGATCGGCCTCTTCGGCCAGCACGGGCGCATAGGCCAGCTGGAAGACCTGATCGGGCTGACCACTGCCCGAGCCCAACAGCTCCGGCGCGGCGGTGACGCTCTGCACCACGGCCAGCGGGTTCAGCGTGAGCAGCTGCACCGGGCCGATGCGGCTGCCATCGGCACGCCAGGCGCGCAGCCAGAACCACAGGCGGTCGGCCTGTTCGTCGTCCAGTTCGGGCGGGTAGTCGCCGGTGCCGGCCAGGCCGGGGGGCGCCACGGGCACGCCCAACGGGGCCAGGTCGGAGGGCAACTCCAGCCGCACCACGCCCTGGCGCGTGAAGCCCTGCGAGGTGTCGCCCGACACGCGCAGCGGCTGGTAATCAGGCCCGCCATCGCGCGCGGGCGCGGCCAGCGAGGCCTGCCACCACAGCGAGGGGCCGCTGCCATCGCCGCAACTGCCGGCTTGGTCGATGTCGGGGTACCAGGCGGCGGGCGAGAAGCCCAGGCTCAGCGGCAGAGGCTTGCCTTTCTCGCGCTGTAGGTCGGTGGCCGGGTCGGTGATCGCCTTGGGGTTCTTGAGCACGGCCACCCACACACAGCCATCGACCGTGTCGCTGAAATCCAGCGCGGGCGATTGGCCGTCGGAGCCCAGCGTGAGCACTTCGTAAGGCGCCACGGCCTCCAGCGCGCCATCGGTCTGCTGGTTGAGCGCATCGATGCTGCCCTGCACCGTGGTCTTGAGTTCCGGGTCGAGCCCCGCCATGAAGGCCTGCACCTGATCGGGCTGGTCGCCCGCCACCAGGCGCCGACGCGCCACGGTGACGCAATCGAGCGGCCACACGGTCGCATCCTGCGTGACGGTGAAGACGGTCTTGGCCGCCTTGAGCTGGTCGCCCGCGTACACGACCACGCCATTGGGTGCATCGCTGCTGGCGCGCACCAGGGCCGTGGCCGGGCGGGCGCCGCGCAGCGGCAGATCGAGCAGCTTGAGGAAGGCCAGCTGCGTGGCCTCGGGGATCTGGTTGAAGCGGAACTGCAGGCCCTCGCCCAGGTAGGCGAAGAGCTGCAGCAGCGTGATGCCGGGGTCGCTGTCCTGGTGGTCCGTCCACTGCGGGTTGTAAACCGGGATGCGGTTGCGCAGCTCGGTGAACAGGTCTTCGAAACCACGGTCGTCGAGGATGGGGGTGATCAACGGCATGTGTGCCCCGGCCCGTCAGGCCTGCTCCAGGTAGAAGGGGTAGACGAGGATGTCCTGACGGCCGTCGAGCACGTGCGCGTAGCGGATCTCGATCAGCACGGTGGCGCGGTCGTCGGTGGTGTTCACGGCCACGTCGATCACCTTGATGCGGCTCTCCCAGCGCGACAGGGCGTTGCCGATGTCGCGGGCGATGCCGGCACGCGTGGCCGGGCTGTTGGGCTGCATCAGGTAGCGGCGCAGGCCGCAGCCGAAATCCGGCCGCATCACGCGCTCGCCGGGCTCGGTGTCCAGGATGGTGAAGATGGATTGGCGCACCTTCTCCGGGCCGTCCACCACGGGCAGTTGGCCCTGCGCGTCGGGTGCGATGGGCTGGCCCAGGCCACGGCCCAGGCGGTCGAAGCGGTTGAGCTGGCCGAGCGGTGTGGTCATGCCACGGCTCCCTTCAGCGTCCACACGGGCGTGACCGGTTCTTCGTAGACCAGCGGTTCGCCCACGGGCGGCACATCGGGCAGCTGGCCCTGGGCATCCGGCTGGCGCGCGGCCGCGTCCTGCAATGATTGGTCGATGGCGCCGAGCGCGTTGTTGCCCAGCGCGTCGAGCACGGGCACCTCGTCCATGCCGGTGTCCTTCTGCACGCGCAGCTCCATCGCGCCGTTGTTCTTGGTCAGCGCGTCCTTCAGGTCGCCCGGCTTGACCAGTACGTCCACGCCGTTGACCTTCACACTGAACTCCGCGTCCAGGTCGATGCCCGGCGGCGTCACGGCCAGCGCCGCATCCAGCCCCGCGGCCGCCGACACCGACGGCGGAATGCAGAAACGGAACACCAGCAGGAACCACAGGTTGAACACGAACACCACGATGGGCAGGAACAGGTTCAGCACGAACAGCGCGATGATCGTGATCAGCGGGATCGAGAAGCTGCAGATGGCCTCGCCGCCCACGTCGTTTTCGACCGGCTTGCCATCGTCGATCTTGGGCGACAGGTGCTGCGGCTGCACGAAGCGCACGGGCGAGAGCCGCCCCTTGGGGCGCAGCGCGGCCTGCGCGGCCAGTTCGCGCAGGTCCGGCATCTTGATGGTGATGGGGCGGTTGGCCGAGCCCAGCACATCGAAGGGCGCGGCCACGCGGAAGGGCTCGGTCGGGCGGCTCCACACCAGTGCGCCATGGCAATCGGGCGCCTTGCCGGCGCGGCCCGGGCAGGCGTGGTGCTGGCGCACGAAGCAGCGGATCTCGTAGGTGGCCTGGTCGTCGAAGCGCGCGTGGGCCTGCGTGTCGTGCTGCAGGCCGCCGGTGGGCACCAGGCCGTAGTACAGCGTGCGGCCGGCCGCGTCGTGCGTGGTCTCGCGCGGATCGGGCACAAGCGGGTACAGCGGGTAGGTGTGCTCGCCGCTGGTGATGTCCTGCTGTTGCTCGGCGGCGCTGAGCTCCTTCCACTGGCCGAAGGTGGTGCTGGGCTTGCCGTTCACCAGCACCGGGAACCAGCCGTCCACCGCCACGGTGATCTGGTGTTGCTCGTACCACTGCTGCAGGGCTTGGCGCTTGGCGAGCAGTGCGTTGAGCGTGTGCTGCACCAGCGCGGCCCAGTTGGGCTGGCCGGCCTGGGTGGCCAGCGTGGCCTGGCGCGCCTGCGTGTTGAGCTTGAGCTCGGCGCTCGATTGCGGATCGCTCACGGCGGCATCGAGCGTGCGCAGTTCCATCAAGTCGGCCTCAAGCTTGCGCACCGGCGCGGTCTGCGCCTCGATGTCGGCCGGCGTGATGTTGGCCGGCACCACGCTGCGGCGGCGGCGCACCACGAAGCCGGCCTGGCAGACCTGGTCGCGCTTCACGCGCGGAAAGCCCGGCGCATCGCAATGCAGCTCGCAGGTGACCAGGTAGTGGCGATCATGCGCCGGCTGGTAGAGCTTGCGCAGGCTGCCCGGGGCCACGCGCGGTCGGCACAGGCCGCCCGCCACATCGCCCTGCTTGGCGACCTGTCCCTTGGCGTTGAGCGCCAGCAGCAGGCTGCGCAGGGTGGCGCCCGGCACCTTGACCAGGTCCTGCGTCTGCACCACATCGACCACCGGGTCGTATTTCAGCGAGTGCTGGGGCCGCGCCAGGAAGTCGGTGATGAAATCGTTGCCCGCGAACTTCTGAATCGACGGGGCCGAGAGGCGGCCATCCTCCGGCAGGCCGGGCCGCGCCCAGCGGTACCACGGGCCGACCAGGCGCCATGGGCCGGAGGTGCCGGCCACAACAGCCTGGGCTTGGGGTGCCACGTTCACCATACGTTGCCCGCCCCTGGCGTGTAGCTGGGCGAGACCACGCCCGTGCTGGCGATCAGCGTCTGGCACTGCAGCACGCCATCGCAGGTCACCATCGGCGCGTGCAGGTTCACGGCCGAGGCATTCACCTCCACCGTGGCGTTGGCCGTGATGCTCACCTGCCCCGCCACGTTGATCACGATCTTGCAGCCATTGCTGTGCTGCACCGTGATCTCCTGCATGGCGTCGTCCATCACCAGCTTGTGGCCGCTCTCCATCGACACCGTCACCTTGGCGGCGCCCACCGTGTCATCGAACTGCAGCAGGCTGCCCGAGCGGGTCTTGAGCGTGCGCAGGTTGTTGGCGCCTTGTGCGGCTTCGGGCAAGGCCGCACGGCCGTTCCAGCAACTGCCCACGATGTAGGGCCGTGACGGGTCACCCGCCTCGAAGCCCACCACCACCTGCGCATCGATCTCGGGCAGGATCTCCAGGCCCTGGTCGTCGTCGGCATAGGGCGTGAGCAGCGTGGCCCAGGCGCGCACGCCCTGCCCCGCCTCGCCGAAGCTCGGGAAGCGCACCTGGATGCGGCCCTTGCTTTCGGGGTCGACCATGTCGGTGACGATGGCGGGGTACAGCCCGAACCAGCGGGCGCCGGCGCCGTCGTTGATCGCGCGGGGGTCGAAATGGCTCATCGCATCAGTCCCCCTGCCCGATCCAGGCCCGCTCGGCCTCGAAGTGCGTGCGGTAGCCGTTGCTCAGGTCGAACTGGTGGCGCACGCGCGTCACGTAGTAGCCATCGCCCTCGAACAGGGGCGTGACGCGTTCGAGCTTGAGCACCGTGCCCACGCGCAGCTCGGTGTTGCCATCGGCGATGCCCACGGCGCGCACGAAGCGGCGGGCGCGCGTGAGCAAGGCCGCCTTGGCCAGAGCGCGCGCCTCTTCACCCTTGAGTGGCACGTCGCGCACGCGGTGGCTGGGGCGCGCGCCGAAGGCCCGCTCCAGCACATCGATGCCATGCGTGTTTCCCTGCGCCTCGGCGGCCACGATCGAATCCGTGGCCTCTTCGTCGATCGGGTCGGCGTTGTCGTCGTCGTAGCCGCCCACCTTGACCTCACTGCGCTGGTGCGCCAGGTCGGCCGACAAGGTCACCTGCACCAGCGTGTTGCCCTGGATCAGCGTGAGGCGCGGGCCCTGGCGGCGGTCGCGCGCGGCCATGTGCAAGGCGCCCTGCGCCACCCACACGTCGGCGCCCAGGCGGCGCGAGCGTTCACGCAGGAAGGCCAGATCGCTCTGGTTCCACTGCTGCACCATGGCGTAGGTGGGGCCGTCCACGTCGGCTTGCGCGCTCAGGCCGTGCTGCGCGGCGATCTGCTGCAGCAGGTCGGCATCGCTCACCTGCTCGTACGTCTTGAAGCGGCGCGTCATGCGCAGGTCCATCAGGCCGTCTTCAGCCAGGCAACTCACCTCGGGTGCGCGGCCGGCGTCCATCGACAGTTCCAGCGCGCTGACCTTGCCGTCGAACAGATCGACAGGCGCGGTGCTGGGCCCCATGCCCACGCGCAGCGCCTTGCCGAAATCGAGCACCCGGCCATCGAGCCAGTTGATGCCTTGGCTCTCACCGCTGTCGGTCGGTCCGATGGCGATGAAGCGCGCCTCCAGGCGGCTCAGGCCATCGATGTCCTCCTCGATGCGCACCAGGGTCACGTCACGCGCCATGGCGCTCTGCAACTGCCCGCCCACGGTGAACGCGGGCAGGGTGGACGATTGCAGCGGTGGCTGGGCGGCGGGCATGTCGGGGCTCGGTGATCAGGTGATGGGAGTGGGTCGATGGCACTGCTCGGGTTCAGTCGTCGAAGCCCCACGCGGAAGTGCGCTCGGCCAGCGCACGCGCGCGGCGCTCGACCTGCTGCCAGCGCTCCTGCTCGCTGGTCGATGGCGCCTCGCCGCCGGACGAGGGCTCCTCGGCCTGGCCGCGGGACTGGACGTTGACGTCGGCATGGATTTCGTCGATGTGCATGGGCATGGGTGGGCTCCGTGGTCGTGGTGATGCGCCTAGCGGCCGTTGCGGGATCGGCGGCCCTTGCAGCCGCAGCCGCGGGACACGGGCGTGGTGCTTCGGGTGCTGCGGCCTGCGCTGGCGGTGCTGGTTGACGTGGTGGCATTGCGCGGCACGGCACTGCCCAGCGCCATGCGCGTGGCCACGGGCACCACAGGGCCGGCATCCACCGCACCGCCGATGCGCGGGCGCAGCGGCACGCCCATGCCCCAGGGGCGGTCGTCGGTGTCGGCCGTGGGCTGGCCGCCCAGCCCGAAAGCGCCCAGGCTGAGGCGTGCGCCCTGCTGGTGGACTTGCGCCTTGACCTGGCCAATGGCCGGACCCAGGCCGCCCTGGCTGGCCACGGCCTGGCCGCGCCGCAGTGCATCGCCAGGCGCCGTGCGGCCCGCGGCATTGCTCGAAGCAGAATCGCTCACACCGTTCATCGCGCGGGCCGACGGCCCGGCCGAAGCCGGCACACTGCCCGCCCCCACCAGCGGCAACTGCGCATTGCTGCGGGCCGGATCCTGCCCTTGCGATTGCCTGCCAGTGGCGGCGCCCTGCCCCAACCCCGGCGGCAAGGCCACCTCCTGGCCCAGGCCCAGCTTCAAGGGGTTCCCCAGGCCATCGGCCAGCGCACGCCAAGCCGAGGGGTCCAGCCCATGGCGCGCGGCCAGTTGCTGCAGGCTTTCACCGGGCATGGCCTGCACCACTTTGTCAGGCGCTTTGGCGCTGCCTTGCGTGCCCGGCGTGCCAGCCGGCAGGCCGGTTTGCGCGCCAGACGGGTTGCTGGGCTGGTTCGCGCTGGAGGGCACGGGCTGTGGCTGGTAGGTCCAGCGCGGGTCTTGCCCCTTGATGGTCACGGCCACCTTGGCGCGCAGCGGCGTGCCGCCCGCGTCGAAAAAATCCAGGTCCAGGTTGGCGCTTTCCATGGTGCCCTGCACCAGGAAGCTGCCCCACTCGAACAGCACGCGCGGCGGCGCTTCCTCGCCAGGCTTGCTGCTCTTGGGCCGCACGAAGCGCTCCACATCGGCCGTCTTCTTGAGCACATCGACGGCCTTGCCGCCTTCGCCCGCCTCGTCGGCCGTGTCGAAGACCAGGTCGAAGCTGACCTGCATCTCGCCCGTGCCTGGCCGCTGGCGCGCCTGGGCACCGGCCTGCTGGCCACCCGCCGTCTTGTTGGCGATCTGCACGCGCAGCGAGGTGGGGTTGAACTGCACCGGCACCGACGAGTCCTTGACCTCGGTCGGGTTGTCGGTGGACGTGATCTCGGCCAGGCGGGCCTTGGCGAGCGCGGTCACTTGGGTGCCTCCATCGGCAGCAGGCGCAGCCCTTCGTGCGCGATGGTCAACTCTTCGATGGCGACCTCGCCGCTGCGGGCATTGAGCTCAGGCCCTTTGATCTTGGACGGCAGCCCGCGATCGAACATCCAGGTGGCGCGCACGGTGCCATCGGGGCTCATGACCTGAATCACGCCGTCGTAGCGGGGCACGGGCCGCTCGCCATTGATGATGCGCTGCATCCAATGCCACAGGGCCGGATCGACCGTGGCGCCAGCCTCGCGCGCATGGAACAAGCCGCGCTTGAGCACCAGGGGCTGGAACTTGGCGCGGCCCACGCGGCGCACCACGCCATTGTTACGGCCACCTTCCAGGTACTCCTGCACGTCCATTTCGATCTCCAGGCCCGAGCAATCCTGAAACGCGCCTTCGGCCAGCAGCTTGCCGCCCGTGGGAGGCGTGTAGCCCTGCTGCTCGGCCCCCTTGCCACCGGGCATGACCTGCTTGCCCGCCTCTACCCGCGGCGATTGCAGCAGGCGCACTTCGAAGCGGAAGGCGGTGAGCAGGGCGTTGTCGGCCATGGCGTGCGGTCAGCTTTCCAGGTTGAGGGTGCCGTCGCCCTCGCGGCGCAGGCGCACGAGGATGAACTCCAGCGGCTCGGCCGGGGCCACGCCGATCTCGACCAGCAGCTCGCCACGGTCCAGCCGCCAGGGCTCGGTCAGCACGCGCACGAAGAAGGACTCGGCCTCGGTGCGCCCCGCGAAGGCACCCACCTGGAACAGGCCGCGCAGCAGGCTCTCGATGGCGTGGCGCAGATCGCTCCACAGGCGTGGGCCGTTGGGTTCGAACACGGCCCACTGCATCTCGACCAGCAGGGTGCGGCGCAGCATCAGGATCAGCCGGCGCACGCTGAGCTGGCGCCAGTCGCGTTCGGTGGACAAGGTGCGCGCGGCCACCAGTTCGATGCCCATCGGCCCCCGCACGAAGCAGTTGATGCCCAAGGGGTGCAGCGCATCGGCGCGGCCCTCGGGCTGGCTTTCGGCCACATGGATGACCTGGCTGGCGACCTCGTTGGCCGGCCCGTACTGGATGCCCTTGTCGAGCTCGCGCCGCGCGATGATGCCGGCGGCCACGGCGCTGGGCGGCAGCGGGCGTACGCGCACGGTGGCCGAATCCTGGCCGTACAGGGGCTGGTCCTGCCGGCGTGCGGGCACCAGCCAGGGGTGGTAGGCCGCCGCCCACGAACTGTCCAAGCGCGCGCGCCATTGCTCGATGCGGCCTTGCGACAGGCCCGGCGGCACGTCCAGCAAAGCGATCTGGGCCTGGATGGCTTCGCAGAAGGCGACCACATCGCGCTGCAGGCGGATGATGGTGTCCAGCTCGCCGGGCAGGCGGGGATCGAGGATCAGGCCGGTGAGCGCGCTGGGCGGCACGGCCTGCACGGCCTGCACGGCGGGCGTGGTGACCGTGTCGACACAAGGCGCGAACTCGGCGCCGGCCGAACCCAGCACCTGCGGCGGCACGGGCGCCGGATCAGCCCATTGCGCAGGCACGTACAGATCGGGCACCACCAGCTGCGTGATGCTGGCCGTGCCGACCACGGCCACAGCATCGACCGGCGCCAGGGCGGTGATGCCATCGCCGGGCACGTCGTCGGCGGGTGTCCAGATGGTGTCGAAGAAATCGGCAGGTTCGATGTCTTCATAGGCATCGTCGCCGCCGCTGAAGGGGCCGCCGGTGCCGTGCAGCAACTCCACGCGCACATCGGCGGGTGTCAGGCGCAGGCCGGCCCAGTCCTTGTGCGGCCACACCAGCGTGGAGCGCTCGCACAGCATGGTGGACATGGCCTGCGGGTGCTCGGGCGACAAAGCCAGGTGCTCGAAGCGCTCGGTGCGGCCGGCGCCATCGCCGCCCTCCTCGCGGATCTCCAGCCAGGCCTCGACCAGGTCCACACGCACGGGCACAACAGCGGGTGACACGGCCAGCGATGCCGTCCATCGCGTGGCCGGGTTCAGCGCGTCGCGCTCGGCCTGCAAGGCATCGACATGGCTGAGCGTGGCCTTGCCCGCTGCATCCGTCAGCCGCAGCAAGGCGCCGGGCTGCACGGCGGTGTTGAAGGGCAGCACCAGCTTGAGGTCCGGCGCCATCGACGCGTCGAAGTTCAGCGCCGTGGCCGTGAAGCCGGACGACAACCGCAGGCCCCGCCCCCAGCTGCCTTCGTTGCGCGCGGTGAAGCCCAGGGGCAGGCTGAAGGCGGCCTGCAAAGTGCCCGTGGCGCAGCCATCACCGAACGCGGCCCCGCGTGCATGCACGATGCGCACCACCCAGGCCTGGCGCCCACCCTGCTCGAAAAAGCTGGCCACCGCGTGCGGCAGCGCCCCCGGCCCCTCGAAGCCACCGAACACATGCACGTAGTCATCGAAGCTGCGCACCGGCACGGCCACGCTGCGGCGCAATGGCCGCCCCGAAGCCTCGTCGACCATGTCCCAGCGCAGGGGCCAGCTCTGGTCCACCACAGGCACATGCGCGGGGCCGCGCGGCGCCACGCCCACGAAGGCGCACACGTCCATGCGCTGAGGGTTCAGCGATGGCGTGATCACCTCGGGCAGCGCGTAGGCGCCCGGGGTGCCCAGGGGGGTGCGTGCGGACTGGAGCATGGCGGTGCTGCGGTGTCAGCGCATCACTTGGTCACTCGTACACCACGCCCTCGTGCGTGAGGTGCAGCTCTTCCATCGCCACCTCGCCGCCGCCCTTGGCCGCCAGCGTGGGGCCGACCCACTTCTTGGGCTGGGCGTTGGTGAGCTTGAAGGCCGCCACGGGGTTGCGCGCCTCGTCGAGCACGGTGATGGTGACCGAGCGGCGGCCATCCGTGCCCTCGCGCACGGACTTGACCCACTGGAACAGGTCGGTCGAGCCGATCAGGCCGCGCTTGAGCGTGACGTCTTCCTGCTTGAAGGTGTTGGGCACCTTGCGCACGGTGTTGACCAGGTCGTTGCCGCTGCGGTATTCGGAGTAGTTGATCTCGGTGCCCAGGCCGCTCACGTCGGAGAAGCCCGCGATCACGCTGGTCTCGTCGCCGCTGCCCAGCGAAACCAGGAAGTTGAAGGCGCCGTAGGGGTTGTTGCGTAGGGTTGCCATGGTTCAGCGCTCCAGTGCTCAGGACTTGGCGTCGGCCGTCCACTGGCCGACACGGAAGATCACGAACTCGGCCGGACGGCTCGGGGCCACGCCCACGAGGCAGATCAGGCGGCCGTTGTCCAGGTCGTTCTGGGTCATCGTGCTGCGGTCACAGCGCACGAAGTAGGCCTCCTCGGGCTTGGCGCCGATGAGGGCACCGTCACGCCACAGCACGTACAGGAAGTCTTCGACCGTGCGGCGCAGGTTGGTCCACAGCCGCTCGTTGTTCGGCTCGAACACGGCCCACTGCGTGGCCTTCTCGATGGAATGCTCCAGGTAGATGAAGAGCCGGCGCACGTTGACGTACTTCCACTCGGGATCCGAGCTCATCGTGCGCGCGCCCCACACGCGGTTGCCACGCCCTTCGAAGAAGCGCAGGCAGTTCACGCCCTCGGGATTGAGCACGTCCTGGCGCGACTTGTTGATGTTGATCTCGAACTTGGTCAGGCCACGCACGATCTCGTTGGCAGGTGCCTTGTGCACGCCGCGCTCGATGTCGTTGCGCGCATAGATGCCGGTGACGAAGCCCGAGGGCGGCAGCAGCAGCTTGCGAGGCGGCACACCGGGCACGGGCGGAAACAGCGGGTCGAGGATCTCGATCCAGGGGTGGTACAGGGCCGCGTACTTGCTGTCGAACTGGCCACGGAACTCGCGGATCTCGGTGAGCGAGCTGTTGGGCTGGCCATCGACCACGGCGATGCGGTAGCGGTACTTCTCGGCGTGGCCGATCAGCGCGTCGGCCGCGGCCTTCACCGCATCCTTGCTGAGCAAGGCGCCCGCATCGGGCAGGGCCACGATGGCGATGTCCTCGATCTCGCCCAGGGCTTCGAGGCCCGTGGCCTTGTTGGTGACCACGTCGGGGTCGGCCTCCTGGCCGAG
Organism: Candidatus Aquabacterium excrementipullorum; assembly: GCA_019112875.1. GTDB lineage: Bacteria > Pseudomonadota > Gammaproteobacteria > Burkholderiales > Burkholderiaceae_C > Aquabacterium > Aquabacterium excrementipullorum. Next base: position 23,436 of record DXIO01000007.1, on the reverse strand, counting down.
CAGGTCGTCGGGGCCGGGCAGTTCGCCGTCCTGGCCACCGGCCAGACGCTTGTCGGCGGCCTGCAGGCCCACGGCGAGGCTGGCCGGTGCCCATTCGTCGGCGCCCGGGGCCCATTGCAGCCAGACCAGCGCGTTTTCATCTTCGGGGTCGTTGAGCTCGAGCACCTTGCCGATGTAGCGGCGCTGGTCGGGGTGCGTGGCCAGTTCGTTGACGGCGTCCAGGCGGTTGTCGGCGCCGTACACGGTCACCTTCAGCTCGACCAGCGCGGCCTGCACGCCCACGCCATCGGGCAGGGGGCCTTCGGCGCCGGTGTGGTCCACGAAGGTCTGCCTGCCATCGGCATCGATCTTGACCACGTACAGGCGTTGCGGCACCAGCGCCTCGTTGCCGACCAGGGGCTTCTGATCCGGATCCAGGGCCGTGGGCAGCGTGTGCTCGATCACGGCGCCAGGGCGCACGTTCTTGACCTGCAGGCCCCAGGTGTGGCGCGCCAGGATGTCGCCACTGACCACGGGGTACTTGAAGGCCATGTTCTTGCTGCGCACCACCTGCGTGTCGACCAGCACGTTGCCGTCGGCGCCGGGCCAGCGCGCACGCCATTGCGCCGCGCCAGTGGACGTGGGCACGGCGAGCTTGGCGATGTAGGCGTCCACCGACTCACGTTCGCCGGTGACCAGGTTCGTGACCTTGGTCTGGAACACGCGCGACACGTACAGGCGCTTGCCGCCGTTGTTGAAGAAGGCGCGCGCCGCATGCGCCACGTAGGCCACGCGGCCCGGATCGGCGACCAGCTCCAGCGGCTGCAGGCTGCCGTAGACGCGCTCGAACTCCGTGAAGGAGGTGATCAGGCGTGGCTCGGTGGCCGTGGCGACCACGTTGCCCACGGTGTAAGGCACGGGTCCGTAGCGCGTGACACCCGCATAGCCGGTGGTGCTGGTGGGCACGCCTTCGATCGATTTGGCGCGAAAGCTCACCTCCTCGACATAGACGCCTGGTGCTAGGTACTCGGGCATGATCTTCCCCTCCGGTTGAACACGGGTGAATTACACGAACAACAGATCGGCATCGCTCATGGCGCGCACCTCGCCCAGGGTCAGGCTGAGGCTGCGCACCGCTTGCGGCAGGTAGGTGGGCGGCACGGCCAGCCCCTTGAGAACATCGTTGAGCACGGCGGTGCCGGCGTTGTCCAGCGGCAGGCTGGCCAGCGGATCGGCCGCGTTGAACGCAGGCAGCGCGGGTGGCAGGAACACCCACACGTTGAGGTTGAGCGCCGCGGGCAGATCCGCCGCGCCGGAGACGGCGCTGTTGCCCAGCACCAGCAGGAACTCGCCACGGTCATCGCCATGGGCCCAGCCGATCTGCGCCTCGGTGTTGAAGTTCGCGGGGCCCGCGCCCGCACGTGTGGCGATCACGCGCGCCCAGGGCACGGTGGCGTTGACGCCCGGCGAGACCTCGCGGCGGATGCGGCCACGCAGGCCGGTGCTGCGGCCGGGCAGCGTGTAGGCTGCGCCGGGCCACAGCCAGGCGGTGCGTGTGTTGACGATGCTGGCGGGCGGCACGCCACTGGCCAGCACCGGCGTGAAGGCCACGCGGCGTGGCACGTAGCGGCGCGGATCCTGCCCGATGGCATAGGCCGCCAGGCGCGCCTCGCGTGCGCCGAAGGCCCGCACGGCGTGCTCAAGTGAATCGGCTTCGGCCACGGTGTGGTCGAGCAGCTTGCGGTAGCGGCCCGCGTGGCGGATGGCCTGACGCCCCTGGCTGTGCGCCTCGAAGCGCTGCGCGAGCGGGCGCGTGCCGATGGCCTCCAGATCGCTCAACCACGCAGCACCGGCCGGCGATTCGACCGGCAGCTGCGTGAGCGCATCGATCCACTGCACACCCAGCGCCAGCCGATGGCCCACGCGGGCGACCTCGGCGGTTTCCTCCAGGCGAAGATCACGCAACTCGGCTTCGGCCATCAGGCGCTCCGCAGACGGATGTCGGCGTCGACCACCGGCGGTTGCAGGGTTTCGCCACGCGTGTCGATGCGCACGACGCGCGCCACGTAGGGCACGGACAGGCGGTAATCGCTGGGCAGTGAATCGAAGGTGCGCATCAGCGCCTCGGTGGAGATCTCCTCCAGCACCAGCTGCACCGAATCGGTGGGCGCCATCACCGGCTCGCCCTCGTACATCGGCTTGTTGGGCAAGGTGGGCGTGTAGAGCAAGGGACCGGTGAGCATGGGCACCTGCTCCAGCGTCTGCATGGTGCGCCCGATGATCATGTGCTGGTACTCGGCGTTCTCGGCCCAGGGTGTCAGCAGGTAGTGCAGATCGAGCGCGAGGTGGCCCTTGCCATCGCCATGGCCCACGGCGGACCAGGTGCCGCGCATCGCCTTGTTGAAGTCGACGCGGTAGAGCAGGATGCTGAGGGCGTACTCGCCGATGTTCTTGGCGACGAGGTCGTCGGCCAGATCCTCGGTTCGGATCAGCACGGCCTTGGTGTTCTTGCCCGGCACGGGTTCCCGCTCGACGAAAGCCCGCGCCAGCAGGCGCTCCAGGCTCTTGCCGACGGCCGCGATGCTGGTGTATCCACCCACAGGTGATCCCCCCGAACAGTCATGCTCGCCCGGCCCGCGCGCGAACGCGCCGGATCACCGACCAGGCTGTTGTTTGTTGATGTTGAGCGCCGTCACCGAGGCTTTTCGGCCCTGGTCAAAGCGGACGGCCAGTGTGCCCAGCGGGGACTGAACGCAACCATCCCTAGGGATAGGGGGCGCGCTTCAACATGGGGGGATGCCGTCGCGCAAAGACGTCAGCGGCGTCGCGTCAGGACGTCACGGCGACGTCCGGCGCCTGCGCCATCACGACGCGGTCGCGGCCCTGGCGCTTGGCTTCGTAGAGGCTGTCATCGGCCAGGCGCAGGGCGCGCTCGCCTTCGCCATCGAGCACGGATGCGACGCCCGCGCTGATGGTCACTGGCAGCAGGCGGCCGGCATGGTGGATGGGCAGGCCGCGCAGGGCCTCGACGATCTTGCGGGCCACGCGGTGCGCGCCCTCGGCATCGGTCTCGGGCAGCAGCAGCGCGAACTCCTCGCCACCGAGGCGCGCGGCCAGGTCCACATCCTGGCGCACGCTGGCGCGCATGAGGGCGCCCAGGCTGGCCAGCACCTGGTCGCCGGCCGGATGGCCATGCGTGTCGTTGACCTGCTTGAAGTGGTCGACATCGAGCATGACGACGGACAGCGGGTGATCGCCACGGCGCTGGCGCTGCGATTCCTGCGCCAGGCGGGCCATGAACTCGCGTCGGTTGGCCAGGCCCGTGAGCATGTCGGTGCGCACCAGACTTTCGAGTTCGGTGCGCTGGCGCGCCAGGCTGCCGAACAGGTAGAACACGGCCGCCGCGAACGGCAGCACCGAGGCGTTGAACATGATGCGCAGCCACCAGGTCCACCAGTCCGACAGGCCGTGGCCATCGAACATGGGGTGCGACAGCAGCGGCGCGTAATCGACCACGCCGAAGGCATCGAGCAGTTCGTGGCCGACGATGAGCACGGCGCCCAGCACCATCCAGGCCTTCAGGTCACGCAACGGGAAGAAGGCACGCGCGAACACCAGGGTCTCGACCAGCAGCATGCCCATGGGCGTGTCCTGCAGGCCATACACCAGCGAGAGCAGCACCCAGCCCATGAGCACCGGGCCCAGGGCCATCGCGGCCCACCACGGCGAGCGGGCCGCCATCACCTCGCGGCCGCGCCAGGCCAGCAGGGCCACCAGTGCCTGCCACAGCACCAGCAGGCCCACCCCCCACTGGGCGGCCACCAGCCGTTCGGCACGGAAGTTCAGCAGCACATGAGGGTGCGTGAGCGCCCAGGCCTGCAGGCACCACAGGATCAGCAGGATGGGCACCGTGAGCAGCGAGAAGCACACGCAGGCCGTGGCCGTGCGGCGGCTGCGCAGGGCCAGGTCCACGCCATCGCGCAGCGCGGCGATCATGCCGGCACCTCCGAGGGCAGCAGACCGAGCACGGAGTAGATGGCGCGGTCGCGCCCCGCCGCCTTGGCCTTGTACAGGTTGGTGTCGGCCTGGCGCAACAGGTGCTCGGGCGGCTGGTCCAGCCCTTCGACCACGCCCATGCTCACGGTCAGGCGCAGGGCCTCGCCCGAGGGCGCGATCACACGCTCGGCGGCCAATTGCTGCTGCAGGCGCGCGCACACGGCCTCTGCTTCGTCCAGCGTGGTGTCGGGCAGCAGCAGCGCGAACTCTTCACCGCCCAGGCGCGCGGCCATGTCCACCGGCGTGCGCACGCCCATCGACAGCAGGCGGCCCAGCATGGCCAGCACCTGGTCGCCCACGGGGTGGCCGTGCCGGTCGTTGACACGCTTGAAGTGGTCGGCATCGACCAGCACCAGCGTCATCGGGCGCCGCGTGCGGGCCTGGCGGCGCAACTCGGCCTTCAGGCGCGACATGAAGGCGCGGCGGTTGGCCAGGCCCGTGAGCGCATCGGTCGATGACAGGCGGTCGAGCTCGGTGTGCACCGCGTCCAGCCGGCCGAAGAGCACGAAGATCAGGCAGGCGATGACGACCCAGCCCACGTGGAAAACCATGTGCCGCCACAGGGCCCACCACCACACGGGCTCGCCGTTCGCGAAGGCGTTCGCGGTGATGGCCGGTGCGTAGGGCACCACGTTAAGCACTGTCAGCAGGTCGAACAGGCCGAAGATGGGCGCGCACACCGCGAAGGCGATCAGCATGGTGCGCCGCTGCAGCAGCATCAGCCCGATGGTGAGCACGCCCATGAGCACCTGGGTGGGACCGGCCATGAAGGCGCCGGCAGCCACGGCGATGGCGACATAGCCCAGGCCGATGGACAGCGCCAGGGCGATCTCGGGCACGGGCACCAGGTCCGGCAGGCGCCGGCGGGGCCACAGCCACCAGGCCGAGGCCAGCAGCACCAGGGTGCAGGTGGCCAGCAGGCCCTGCAGCCCCCACAGCACCGACGGCCGCAACCCCGCCCGGATCGAATCGAACATCAGGGCGATGTGGTGCACGCCCAGGTAGATGAAGAAGAAAGGGGTGGCCAGGCCAATGGCCATCAGGCACCGGCTCGCAGGCGTGGTACCGCTCATGAAGCGCTCGACGGTGCGGCGCGAAAAATCCAGCAAAGGGGTCACAACAGCAGACTATGCCGGTCCAAAGGCGTCAAACCGCTGGCATCTTCCCTGCTCTGGCGGCCTGAAATGACAGCTATATCACGCTACAGCCGTTTGCCGTCATTGTCGGCGCCGGATGGCGGGATGCATGCCCCCTGAACGGCAGGATGGACCACGGCGGCGCTATGCTTGCCGCATGAAACTGATCCTGAAATGGTTGCTGCTGTCGGCGGCGCTGCTGCTGGTGTCCCAGTGGGACAGCGGCATCGAAGTGAAGAACTTCGGCTCAGCCATGCTGGCGGCCCTGGTGCTGGGCCTGCTCAACGCCATCGTGCGCCCGCTGCTGGTGATCCTGACCTTGCCCGTCACGCTGCTCACGCTGGGGCTGTTCCTGTTCGTGATCAACGCGATCACCTTCCAGATGGCCTCGGGCCTGCTGGAAGGGTTTCATGTGCACAGCTTCTGGGATGCCCTGCTGGGCTCCGTGCTCTACAGCCTGTGGGGCATCGTGATCGACATCGCGCTGGAGCGGCTGATGCCGCCCCGGCGGATGGACGTCTGAGGCGCCCTTCGCGGCTTTCGATCAGATGTCGAAGGTCTCGCCTGCTTCGGCGCGCATGGCCTGCTCGACCACGCGACGCGTGAGCGGCGGCGCGAAGGTCTCGATGAACGAGTACACGTAGCCGCGCAGGAAGGCGCCGCGGCGGAAGGCCAGGCGCGTCATGTTGACGGCGAACAGGTGGCCCGCATCGATGGCGCGCAGGTTGCGGTCGCGGTCTTCGTCGTAGGCGATGGAGGCCACCACGCCCACGCCCAGGCCGAGTTCGGCGTAGGTCTTGATCACGTCGGCGTCCATGGCGGTGAGCACGATGCTGGGCTGCACGCCTTCCCGGGCGAAGGCCTCGTCGATGTGCGAGCGGCCGGTGTAGCCCGCGTCGTAGGTGACCAGCGGGTGGCGCGCCAGGCGCTGCAGCGTGAGCGGCTGGCCGTCGAGCAGCGGGTGGCCCACGGGCACGACCACGCTGTGGGTCCAGCGGTAGCACGGCAGGGTGACCAGCTGGTCGTACTGGGCCAGGGCTTCGGTCGCGATGCCGATGTCGGCCTCGCCGCTGATCAGCATCTGGGCCACCTGGCGGGGCGAGCCCTGGTGCAGGTTCAGGGTGACCTGGGGGTAGAGCAGGCGGAAGTCGCGCACGGCCGACGGCAGGGCATAACGCGCTTGTGAGTGAGTGGCCGCTATCGACAGAGGGCCCGCGTCGTGCTGAGAGAAGTCACGCGAGGCGTTGCGCAGGTTGTCCGAATCAGCCAGCAGGCGTTCGATGATGGGCAGCACCTGGGTGCCGGGTTCGGTCAGGCCGGTGAGGCGCTTGCCGGCCCGCACGAACAGCTCGATGCCCAGCTCGTCTTCCAGTTCGCGGATCTGGCGGCTCACGCCCGGCTGCGAGGTGTGCAGGGCCTGCGCCACTTCGGTGAGGTTGAAGCCGCGACGAACCGCTTCGCGCACGGATCGCAATTGCTGGAAATTCATAAAGGGCTCTCTAAATGCGGTCTGCGCATTTTGGACAGGCCTCATTATGAGCAAAACAACTATTTTGTTCTATCGATATGCGGAAAGTGAAGAGAGAGGGCCCTTTCCATGCGGTGGGCGGCGCTGTGTCCCACCACGCGGGCTAAACGAAGGTTTACATCGCGGCGGCATGCGCCGGGATCACGGAAAATCCCCCCCAACGGATCGACACACGCTGTCAGATCACAACGACAAAAGGCATTTGCTCAGGGCCCATCATTGATCTCCCGAAACGGTTGGCGAGGTAATTACAGCCGTGCGCGTCCTGATCATTGATGACCATCCACTCTTCCGCGAAGGCCTCAAGAGCCTGCTGTTGACGCTGGACCCCACCACCCAGGTGCTGCAAAGCGCCCGGGTGCTGGACGCCTGCGCGCTGCCAGACGCCCAAGACATCGACCTGATCCTGCTCGACCTGAACCTGCCCGGCCCCAGCCGGCTGGAGGCACTGGCCACGGTACGCCAGCACTTCGAGGACGCCAGCGTGGTGATCGTGTCCGCCGACGACGACCCGGCCACCATCGAGGCCTGCATCCAGGCCGGCGCGGCGGGGTTCATCCCCAAGGACACCGACCCCGCCGCCACCGTGCAGGCGCTGCGCTGCGTGACGGGCCAGGGCATCTACCTGCCGCCCCAGGCCCTGGCGACCCGCCATGCGCCGCCGCCTGCGGCCCTGCCCCACCAGCGTCCGCCTGCTGCCGCCGACGCCTTCAGCGAGCGACAGATGGCCGTGCTGCGCAGCCTGCTGCAGGGCAAATCGAACAAGCTGATCGCGCGCGACATCGGCATCGCCGAAGGCACGGTGAAGGCGCACCTGTGGGCTGTGTACCAGCGCCTGGGCGTGAGCAACCGCGCGCAGGCCATGTACCGCGCCCATGAACTGGGCCTGGTCGGCCAGGGCGAGGCCGTGCCCCGCCCCGCGCCCCGCAAGAAGCGCGAATGGTAGCCCCGGGGGCCCGGCCGCTGCAGACCCCGCCCCAGCCGGCAGCGCATGAAACGCTGGGCTTGGTGGCGCGACAGGTGTCGCGCATTCCCTTCCCCGTGTTCCTGGCGGCCCTGCTGATCGCGATGCTGGCGCTGCGCACGCACTCGCCGCTGTGGGTGGGCGCGTGGCTGGCCCTGGTCACCGCCGTGCTGTTGATGCGCTGGACCGGCCTTCGCCACGCGCCCGTGCCCGGCCAGCCGCTGGGGCCACCGATGCGGCGCGCGGTGCTGCTCAGCGGCCTGAACGGGGTGGCGCACGCACTGAGCCTGCTGTTCTTCCCGGGCATGGGTGATCTGGAGCGGGCCGTGCTGTCCATGCTGCTGACGGGCCTGTCCAGCGCGGCCGTGGGCAGCACCGCCGGGCACCCGCGCATCTACCCGGCCTATGCGGTGCCGGTGATGCTGAGCCTGGCCGCCGCCTGGGCCTTCACGCCGCAGCCTCCAGCGCCCGACGAACAAAGCTGGCTGGGCCCGTCGATGGCGGTGCTGATCGTGCTGTACCTGATGGTGCTGCTCTCCCTGGCGCGCGACAACCACCAGGCCCTGGAGCGCGCGGTGGACCTGCGCCGGCGTGAGTACCAGTTGAACGACGAGCTGCGCCAGGCCCTGGCCCTGGCCGAGCAGGCCAACGCGGCCAAGACCCGCTTCCTGGCCTCGGCCAGCCATGACCTGCGCCAGCCGCTGCACACCCTCGCGCTGTTCAGCGCCTCGCTGAACACGGGTGAGCTCTCGCCGCGCGGCCAGGCCATCGTCAACCACATGAACACGGCGCTCAAGGCGCTGGGCGAGCAGCTCTCGGGCCTGCTGGACCTGTCGCGCCTGGACGCCGGCATCGTCGAATCGCGCTCGCGCACGGTGGCGCTGTCGCCCCTGCTGACCCAATTGCACCAGGCTTATGCGCCGGTGGCCGCCGCCAAAGGACTGCGCCTGGTGCTGGAATGCGAGGACGAGCACCTCGCCGCGCACACCGACGACGCCCATCTGACACGCATCGTGCGCAACCTGCTGGACAACGCGCTGAAGTACTGCGATGCCGGCGTGGTGTGGATCCGCGCCGGCTGGCAGGTGCCAACCTTGCCCGGCGCGCCCCGCCAGGCCTTCATCGCCATCAAGGACACCGGGCGCGGCATTCCCGCGCAGCACCAGGCGCAGGTGTTCGAAGAGTTCTTCCAGCTGGACAACCCCGAGCGGGATCGCGGCAAAGGCCTGGGGCTGGGCCTGTCCATCGTGCAGCGCCTGTCGCGGCTGCTGGGGCTGGAACTGAGGCTGGTGTCGGAGCCCGGCGTGGGCACGGAAGTAGCGCTGACCCTGCCCCCACCGCAGGGTGCTCTGCCAGCTCCCGGCGACACCGAGCCCGCGTCACCGGCGAGCATGCCTTCGTGCCACATGCTCGTCATCGACGACGAAAGCGATGTGCGCGCCGCCACGAAGGCGCTGCTGAACTCGCTGGGCTGCCGCGTGACGCTGGCGGCCTGCACCGACGAGGCCATGCGCCTGGCCGCCGCCGACCCGCCCGACATCGTGCTGGCCGACCTGCGCCTGCGCGGCGAGCAAAGCGGCATCAAGGCCATCCGCAAGCTGCGCCAGCAACAGCCCGGGTTGCCGGCGCTGCTGATCAGCGGCGACACGGCGCCAGACCGACTGAAGGAAGCCAGCGCCGAGGGCCTGATCCTGCTGCACAAGCCGGTGGTGGTGGACACGCTGCTGGCGGCGATCCAGCAGGCGCTGGAGGCCGATGAGGGGACTGGCGAGGCCGCGAACGGCGAACCGGTGGCCTGAGCCCAGCGATGGGCCCGCGGCGATGGCGGTTCAGCGGCCCGTTGCCGCCGCGCCTTGCGCCATCGCGAGCACGCCGCGCAAGGCCACCTCGCAGGTCTGCCAGCGCACAGCGTTGCGGTCCCCGGCGAACACATGCTTGTCCGCCCGCGTGGCTTCACCACGGCGCGCCCAGGCCAGCCACACGGTGCCCACGGGCTTTTCCGCCGAGCCGCCGCCCGGGCCGGCGATGCCCGTCACCGCGACGGCCACCTCGGCCTTCGAGCGCGCGAGCACACCCTCGGCCATGGCGCGGGCCACCGGCTCGCTGACCGCGCCGTGGGCCGTGATCAACGCCGCATCCACACCCAGCAACTCGGTCTTGGCCTCGTTGCTGTAGCTGACCACGGCCCGGTCGAACCACGCGCTGGAGCCGGCCAGGTCGGTGCAGGAGGCCGCGATCAGCCCGCCGGTGCAGGACTCGGCCGTGGCCAGCAGCCAGCCCTGGGCGGGCAGGGCCTGGGCCAGCTCGGCCACCAGGGCGCGCACCGCCGTCTGGGCAGACACGGCCAGCGTCGTGTCAACAGCAGCGTCGCTCATGCGCCACCCCAGCCCGTGCATTGGCGCAGCGACACGCCCAGCGCCAGCACCATCAGCGTGCACAGCGCGGCCACGTAGTCGTCCAGCAGGATGCCCAGGCCCTGCGCCCAGCCGACGGGCTGGCCCTTGCGGTGCTTGAACAGGCCATCGGCCCAGGCCACAGGCCCCGGCTTGGCGGCATCGAAATAGCGGAACAGGCCAAAGGCCAGGGCCTGGCCCCAAAAGCCTGTGGGCGAGACCAGCCACAGCACCAGCCAGAAGGCCAGGATTTCGTCGATCACCACCGAGCCCGGATCGGCCACGCGCAGGCTGCGCGCGGTGTGCGTGCTGGCCCACCAGCCCACCAGGGTGCCCACGCCGATCAGCAGCGCCCATTTCAGGTCCGCCGCCGCGCCCAGGCCCCACCAGCGCTCCAGCACCAGGAAGCTGGCCCAGCCCCACAAGGTGCCCACCGTGCCAGGCGCCTTCGGACTCAGCCCGCTGCCGGCGCCGAAAGCGATGAAGTGCGCCGGGTGGCTCAGCAGCAGGCCCACGGACGGCTTGCGCGGAGCCGCTGCGGGCGGTGCGTCGGGGGATGCGGAAGGCGCGTCGGCGTTCATCGGGCGATTGTCGGTCAGGCCGATCTGAAATGGTCGAACGAGGTCCAGCGGTTGGCCGTGGGCCACCCCACCGGCCCCTCGGCGCCCCAGCCCCCGTCGAGCAGGCGCAAACCGGCCTCGGCCTGGACCAGGCCGATGCGGTGCACCGGCACGCCCGCCGCCTGCCCGGCCGCCAGCACCTCGGCATGGCGCGCCGCCGGGGCGGTGAACAGCAGTTCGTAGTCGTCGCCACCGGCCAGCACGTTGTCCTGCTGCTCGGCCACCGGCCGCGAGGCCAGCCAGGGGCTCACGGGCAAGGCGCCCAGCGCGATCGCGGCGCCTACCCGGCTGCGCTTGAGCACATGGCCCAGGTCGCCCAGCAAGCCATCGGACACGTCGATCGCGGATGACGCCAGGCCACGCAGCGCCAGGCCCAGGGCCACACGCGGCGACGGCTGCTCCATGCGCAGGCGCGCGGCCTCGAAGGCTTCGCCACTGAGCGGCGGCTTCAAGGTGCCCCGGAAGGCCTCCAGCGCCAGGCGCGCCTCGCCCGGCCAGCCGCTCACCCACAGCTCATCGCCTGGCTGGGCGCCGCTGCGCAGCAGGGCCTGCCCCGGCGGCACCTCGCCCATCACCGTGATGCCGATGGCCAGGGGGCCGGCCGTGGTGTCGCCGCCGACCAGTTCGCAATCGTGTTCGTCGGCCAAGGCCAGCAAACCGCTGGCAAAACCCGCCAGAAAGCGCTCATCCACGCGCGGCAGCGTCAGCGCCAGCGTGAAGGCCAGCGGTTTGGCGCCGCACGCGGCCAGATCCGACAGGTTCACGGCCAAGGCCTTGTGCCCCAGCCGCGCCGGATCCACCGTGGACAAAAAGTGCCGCCCCTCCACCATCGTGTCCGTGGACACGGCCAGCTGCATGCCGGCGGCCGGCGCGATCACGGCGCAGTCATCCCCGTTGGGCACGACGGCACGGCGCGGCCCCTGGTCCGCCGCATGGTGGACACGGTTGAAATAGCGCTCGATGAGGTCGAATTCACCCAAAGACATGCGCCGGATTGTCCACCCCTGCGGCAATCCACAACCCGCCCTGAACCGGAATTCCTACAATGGCGGGCTGAAAGGGCCGAATTTACCCATGACCACCCCCGAACAAAAACGCGCCGAGCTCAAGAAAAACGCCCTTGAGTACCACGAGTTCCCTACCCCCGGAAAGCTCGCGATCAGCGCCACGAAGCAGCTCACCAACCAGCGCGACCTGGCGCTGGCCTACTCGCCCGGCGTGGCCGCGCCCTGCGAGGAGATCGTCGAGAACCCGGCCAATGCCTTCAAGTACACCAGCCGGGGCAACCTGGTCGCCGTGATCACCAACGGCACCGCCGTGCTGGGCCTGGGCGACATCGGCCCGCTGGCCGCCAAGCCGGTGATGGAAGGCAAGGCCGTCCTGTTCAAGAAGTTCGCCGACATCGATGTGTTCGACATCGAGATCAACGAGAAGGACCCGGACAAGCTGGTCGACATCATCGCCAGCCTGGAGCCCACCTTCGGCGGCATCAACCTCGAAGACATCAAGGCCCCCGACTGCTTCTACGTCGAGCGCAAGCTGCGCGAGCGCATGAACATCCCCGTGTTCCATGACGACCAGCACGGCACCGCCATCGTCGTGGGCGCCGCCATGCTCAACGGCCTGAAGGTCGTGGGCAAGGACATCAAGAACGTCAAGCTGGTCACCTCGGGTGCCGGTGCCGCCGCCCTCGCCTGCCTGACCCTGCTGGTCAAGCTGGGCGTGCCCCGCGAAAACATCTGGGTGACCGACCTGGCCGGCGTGGTCTACGAAGGCCGTGTCGAGCTGATGGACCCGGACAAGGCCGTGTTCGCGCAGAAGACCGAACAGCGCAAGCTGGCCGAGGCCATCGAAGGCGCCGACATCTTCCTGGGCCTGTCCGCCGGGGGGGTGCTCAAGCCCGAGATGGTCGCCAAGATGGCCGCCAAGCCCATCATCTTCGCGCTGGCCAACCCCAACCCCGAGATCCTGCCGGAAGACGTCAAGGCGGTGCGCGACGACGCCATCATGGCCACCGGCCGCACCGATTACCCCAACCAGGTCAACAACGTCCTGTGCTTCCCGTACATCTTCCGGGGTGCGCTGGATTCGGGCTCGACCACCATCACCGACGAGATGGAGATCGCGGCCGTGCACGCCATCGCCGAGCTGGCCCAGGCCGAGCAGAACGACGTGGTGGCCGCCGCCTACGCGGGCGTGAACCTGAGCTTCGGCCCCGAGTACCTGATCCCCAAGCCCTTCGATCCGCGCCTGATGATGAAGATCGCGCCGGCCGTGGCGCTGGCGGCCGATCACTCCGGCGTGGCCACCCGCCCGATCAAGGACTACATCGCCTACGGCGAGAAGCTGCAGAGCTTCGTCTACGCCTCGGGCACCACGATGAAGCCCATCTTCAGCGTGGCCAAGCGCGCCAAGAACAAGCGCATCGCCTACGCCGAGGGTGAGAACGAAGGCGTGCTGCGCGCCGCCCAGATCGTGGTCGACGAAGGCATCGCCCGCCCCACGCTGATCGGCCGCCCCGCCGTGATCGAGAAGCGCCTGGAGACCATGGGCCTGCGCCTCAAGCCCGGCGTGGATGTCGACCTGGTCAGCACCGAGAACGACCCGCGCTACCGCGACTACTGGCAGACCTACCACCGCCTGGCCGACCGCAAGGGCGTGACCGAGCAGATGGCCAAGATCGAGATGCGCCGCCGCCTGACGCTGATCGCCTCGATGCTGCTGCACAAGGGCGAGGTCGACGGCCTGATCTGCGGCACCTGGGGCTCGACCGCACTGCACCTGCATTACATCGACCAGGTGATCGGCAAGCGCGCCGGCGTCAAGACCTATGCCGCCATGACCGGCCTGATCCTGCCGGGCCGCACGGTGAACCTGCTGGACACGCACGTCAACTACGACCCGACCGCCGAGCAGCTGGCCGAGATCACCATCATGGCCGCCGAGGAAATGATGCGCTTCGGCCAGCCGCCCAAGGCCGCGCTGCTGTCGCACTCGAACTTCGGCTCGAGCAACCAGCCCTCGGCGCTGAAGATGCGCGAGGCGCTCGCCCTGATCCAGCAGCAGGCGCCCTGGCTGGAGGTCGATGGCGAGATGCACGGCGACACCGCGCTCGATGCCGCCTACCGTGGCCAGCTGATGCCCCGCAGCACCCTGAGCGGCGAGGCCAACCTGCTGGTGTGCCCCAACATCGACGCGGCCAACATCGCCTACAACCTGCTGAAGGTCGCCTGCGGCAACAACATCGCCTTGGGGCCCGTGCTGCTGGGCGCGGCCAAGCCGGTCACCATCCTGACGCCGTCGGCCACCGTGCGCCGCATCGTCAACATGACGGCGATGACCGTCGCCGAGGCCAACGCCACGCGTTGATGCCAGGGCCGGCCAGGCGCCGGCGCACCCTTGTCCATGGCGCCCCGGTGCTGCCCCGATGACGCCAAAAGGCCCATGGACACGGTGTGCATCCGTCACGAAAAGGGGTTAACGCAAACTGTCAACCCCTGAGGCAAAGGCCCCTCGTCCCTCTTATTTCGGGACCGGGGCTCTTGAGCTTTTGCGCCCATTTCAGTAGCATTTCGGCTTTTACGGAACTCGCACTCGAGATCGCCAAGGCTGGGCCACACAGCCGCTACCGATTAGCACGTCAGCACGCCACAGGACCATGACAGCGCACGTGACACAGAGGGAGCCTGCTCGCGATGCCCTGACCAGCCGCACACACGGTCTGGCTCAGCAGGCAACGCGCCACCCGCTCCAGCAGGTGTCGCACCGCGTCAAAGGCTTTCTGGTTTCGGCGTTGATGGTGTTGTCTGCGGCACTGGCCCCAGCCCTGCCCGCCCAGGCCTTCTCGCGTACCGATGCCACGACTGACGCCAAGGAAACCACGGCCGATGCCGCCCGTGTGGTCGCCCTGTCGGCCCTGCCCAAGCAGGCCCAGGACACCCACCGACGCATCCTGGCCGGCGGCCCCTTCCGCTTCGACAAGGACGGCACCGTGTTCGGCAACCGCGAGCGCCAGCTGCCCCGCCAGACCCGTGGCTACTACCGCGAATACACGGTGGCCGCGCCCGGCGCGCGCAGTCGTGGCGCCCGGCGCATCGTCTGCGGCGGCCTTGTTGTGCAAAGTCCGGAAACTTGTTTCTATACCCAGGATCACTACCAAAGCTTCCAGAAGATCGATCCCCGTCACTGACCGAGTTTGGTTTTCTTTCAGCCGCCGACCCTGATCCCATCCATGTACGAGCCTCAAGCGATCATGTTGTTGCAATCCATCCGCCCCAACATCGTTCAGTCCATCCGCGCCTACCGGCCTGACGATCTGCAGACCTCCGCGCACCAGATCGGCCACCACTTCCTGTACACCAACCTGGGCGCCGCCCAGAACAAGCAGGACGTGCTGGACATCATCGCCAAGGACTTCCTGTTCCCCGATCATTTCGGCAAGAACCTGGACGCCCTGTACGACTGCATCACGGACATGGTCCACAAGTCGGGCCCGCAGCCCGGTTTCGTGGTCGTGCTCGAGCTGCTGCCCGACGGCGCCCGCATGGACCGCGAATCGCGCGAGCAGCTGCTCGACGCCTTCCGCGACGCGGCCGATTTCTGGTCCGAGCGCAAGATCCCGTTCCGCGTGTTCTATTCCATCGCCGTCTCCGGCAAGGAATCGGCTGGCCACTGGGACCGCCCCGAGGCCGCCCAGAACGACGCTGCCGCCGCCGCCAAGCCGGTGAAGGTCTCCAAGAACGCGCCCCAGCCCATGACGGTGAGCCTGCCGCCCATGAGCAGCGTGTTCGACACGGCCCAGCTGCTGGCCGCCGCCTGATCGGCCTCCTGCCCTTCACGGGCAGGTTTCCCCTGGGGCAGCGCCCGCGCCGCCTCCGTCAACCCGCCTCTGGCTTCATCGCCTGGGCGGGTTTTGTCTTTTCGGCCAGATGACTGGGATAAGCGGACTCAGCGGCCCGCCCAGCTGCGGAAGGCATTGAGCTGCTCGGCCACCCGGCGGCGGCGCGCCAGGTAGACGGGCGCCACGGCCCGCACGGACGCCGGCGTCACGACGCCCAGCTCGGCCAGCCCGGGCAGGCGGCCACTGGCCACGTTGGGCACGCTCATGGACGCGAGGTTGTCCTTCGACAAGGGCGGCTCGCCCGGCAGCAGGCGCAGCGCGGCCGCCTGCAAGCGCCCCACGCCCAACGGCACCGGCAGCACCGGGCGGGCATGCCCGCTGGCCTGGCCGGCCAGGCGCACCAGCTCGGCCAGGGTGAGCACCTCGGGGCCGGCCAGCTCATAGGTCTGGCCGATGGTGGCCGGGTCTTCCAGGCAGCGGATCACGGCACGCGCCACATCGTCCACCCACACGGGCTGGAAGCGCGCGTCGGCCATCGCCAGCGGCACCACCGGGGCCAGCGCCTGCAGCCGCGCGAACAGGTTCAGGAAGCGGTCGTGCGCACCGAAGATCACGCTGGGCCGCAGCACGGTGAGCCGCAACCCGGCGGCCTGGGCCGTGCGCAGGGCCTGCTCGCCCTGGGCCTTGGAGCGCAGGTAGTGCGAGGGCGCCTGGGCCGGGTCGTCGGGCACGCCCAGGGCGCTCACGTGCACCAGGCGCTTCACACCGGCCTTGGCGCAGGCCTGGGCCAGGCGCTGGGGCAGGTTCACGTGCACGCGCTCGAACTCGTCCGGGTTGCCATGCAGGATCGCGATCAGGTTGACGACGGCGTCGGCGCCCTGCAGCAGCCTCGCCAGCGCGGCATCGTCGTTCACGGACGCCTGGATCACATCGACCGTCGGCAGCACGAACAGGTGCTTGCCGCGCTCGCGGCGGCGCGTGGGCACCACCAGGCGGGGGCCGCCCGCGCCGTGGCGCTCGACCAGTTGCTCGCACAGGGCCCGGCCCACGAAGCCGGTGCCGCCCAGGATCACGACGCGTTCCATGCTGCCTGCGCTCCGCCCCTCCAGGGGCTGTTGCCTGTCCGGATACGGCGGACGTGCGGGCCCTGCCATGACCGGCCAGCCCCGCTCGTGGCTCAGGGCAGGTCGTCCGGCGGGGCGCTCGACGTCCGGGGCCCGATCACCGGGCCCAGCCTCGTTTTAATCGACAGCGGCTTGCCCTGCAAGACGTGGGCGTAAATGACCGCGTTGGTCACCACCTTCTTCACGTAGTCCCGCGTTTCGTTGAAGGGCACGTTCTCGGCCCAGACGGCCGGCTCCAGGCGGGGGCCGTCGCGCCACTTGCGCGGGCGCCCCGGGCCGGCGTTGTAGGCCGCGGCCGCCATGGGGGCCGAGCCGCCGAAATCGTCCAGCACCAGCTTGAGGTAGCCGGCGCCCAGCTTGAGGTTGGTGTCGCGGTCGGTGATCAGGCCGCCGTGGTAATCGCTCATGCCCAGCTTGCGGGCCACCCAGTCGGCCGTGGCCGGCATCACTTGCATCAGGCCGGAGGCGCCCACGTTGGAGCGCGCCGAGATCTGGAAGCGCGATTCCTGGCGGATCAGGCCGAACATGTAGGCCGGGTCCAGCCCCACCTCCTTGGCGGCGGCCTGGATGTCGCGGCGGAAGGCCAGGGGGTAGCGCTGGTAGAGGTCGATCTCCTGCTTGGTGCGGTCGCTGGTGTTGATGCAGCGGTCCCAGTACTCGCGGTCGCAGGCGATCTCGGCGGCGGCCATCAGCTCGCGATCGGTCATGCCGCCGGGCTTGCCGTACGAGAGGGTGTAGTTCCACTCGCGCGCGCCTTCGCTGCGCCAGCCCAGGTCGTACAGGCGCAGGGCGCGGTCGATGCCGGGCATGGCGGCCACCTGGGTGAGCTCGTCGCGGGCGGGCTTGGCCGGGCGCGACGGGGCGCCGCGCTGGCCCAGATCCTCCATGGCCAGCAGGCCGTAGAAGTGGGTGGGCTGGGCGATGCGGGCCAGCAGGTCGCGGGCCTGCTGGCGACGGGCGTCACCGGCCGGGCCGGCGGGCGCCTGGGCCATCATCGAGCGCGCCTTCCAGTACACCCACGTGGGATCCGTCTTCTGATCGGGCGACATGGCCTCGATGGCGGTGTCCAGCACCAGCCAGTGCGCCGGCTGGCCGGAGGTGGCCGAGCGCAGCGCGGCGCGGGCCATCCAGGCCAGGGTGTCGGGGTGCCAGGTGGTGGCCCACAGGGCCGAGCCCTGGGTGAGTTCGCCGGGCACCAGGGCGCGCTCGAAGTAACCGATGGCCTGGGGCATCAGGCGCCAGGCGGCCGAGCGGCCGATGGAGGCCCAGGCCCAGGCCACGTCCTCGCGGCTCAGGCGCCAGCGGCTGGCGGCGCCGGGGTCGGCCAGCGCGGCGGCGGCGGCTTCGGGATCCTGCGAGGCCCAGCGCAGCATGGCCAGCAGGTTCAGCGGGCCCACGTGCTCCGCCGGCACGGCGGGCGGCGGGGGCAGCAAAGGCTTGGCAGGCTTGTGCTTGTTGGGCTTGGCGGCCTTCTTGCCCTTCTTGCCGACCACCTCGCTGATGGCCACGCCCGAAGAGCCGGACATGGATTCGGGCCGCACGGCGTTGTCCGTCATCAGGAAGCGCTGCGCGTTGCCCATCAGGCGGGCCACGGCCTGGGCCGTGGGATCGCCCAGCAGACGGGCGCTCTGGGTGACGGCCTTGGGCTGGGCGAAATCCTGCGACAGGCGCAGCTTGCGCCACACATCGGCCTGCGTGAGGATGCGCGCGCCGTAGAAGGACTGGGCCATGGCATCGCAGCCGAAATCCGCGTCCTTTTGCGACCACCAGGCCTGGCGG
Organism: Candidatus Aquabacterium excrementipullorum; assembly: GCA_019112875.1. GTDB lineage: Bacteria > Pseudomonadota > Gammaproteobacteria > Burkholderiales > Burkholderiaceae_C > Aquabacterium > Aquabacterium excrementipullorum. The sequence goes on along the minus strand of DXIO01000007.1, from coordinate 5,017 downwards.
GCCTGGTCGCGCAGGTCGTTCAGGCCTTCCATGGGCACGCCCAGCTGCTGGCGCGCCAGGATGCCCAGGCAGGTCACGTCCCGGTCGTCGTTCATGCGGAAGTAGGGCTGGATGCGGGCGAAGGTCTGCCAGTCCTTGCGCCGGCCCAGCTCCAGCAGCCAGTCATTGCGGAAGCGGTCGGCCACGTAGGCATCGCCCCAGCGGGCCAGGAACTGGTCGACCTCGGTGGGGCCCACCTCGATCAGGCGCAGCTGCATGTACCAGAAGTCGGCCCAGGCGGCCAAGGGGTGGTTCTGGGCGATGAGCCCGTCGCGCAGCATGGCCAGGCGGCCCTTGTCGCGCTGCAGGTAGGCGGTGCGGGCGGCCTGGATGCCGGCATCGTCACCCGTGACCTGCTGGGCCTGGGCGGCGCTGGGGGCCAGGGCGCTCACCGCCATGCACACGGCGGCAGCCACCGCCAGACAACGTGGGGCCCAGGTCTTCTGCAGGGCACCCGTGTGATCAGTCCACAATCGCATCCTCGACTCTTTCCTCGGGGCCTCGGGCCCGGCGCGCTCAACCATGTCTTCTTCGTCTTCCACGTCACGCCATGCCTTGAGACAAACCCTGCTGCAGGCGCGCGAAGCCTGGGCCACGGGCCCGCAGGCCGAACTGGACCAGGCCGCGCTTCACGACCACCTGCTGGAGGTGCTCGACCAACTGGAGCCGGATTGCCTGGGCCTGTACTGGCCGATTCGGGGTGAATTTAACCCAAGGCCCGCCGCCCTTGAGGCCATGGCGTCATTGAATTGCAGGCTGGCGTTGCCCTGGGCCACGAAGAAAGACAGCCCCGAGGGCCTGTCGATGACGTACCGGCAGTGGAAAGGCGAGGACGTCACCACCGTGGACGGCTGCGGCATCCCCTGCCCCGACACGGCCAAGGCCGAGCCGGACGTGGTGCTGGTGCCCTGCGTGGGCTTCACGCGCACGGGCTTTCGGCTGGGCTACGGCGGCGGCTATTTCGACCGCTGGCTGGCGGCGCACCCGCACGTCACGGCCGTGGGCCTGGCCTGGCGCGAGGCCGAGCTGACGGCCGAGCAGCTGGCCGCCGAGGCGCACGACCATGGGCTGGCGCTGGTGGTCACGCCGGATGGCGTGGTGGACTGACCCACCACCCGCCGGCATGCAGGCATGAAAAAAGGGGCCGAGCGTCCCCACGCCCGGCCCCAGCCCCCTCGGCGTCCCCCAACGGGACACCTTCGGTCACCTCATCAGAAACGCCAGCCCAGGCCCACGCCCAGCAGCACCGGATCCACCTTGAAGGTGCCGACCTTGTTGCCGTAGGACGAGATGTCCGCGCGGATCTGCACCTTCTTGATGTCCAGGTTCACGTACAGGTTGTTGGCGACCTTGAAGTCCACACCCGCCTGCAGCGCCCAACCCCAGCTGTCCTTGTCCACGCTGGGTTGCAGCGCCGACTGCACGGCCGGATCGAAGTGCACGCTGGAGAAGCGCGTGTAGTTCACGCCCGCGCCCACATACGGCCGCACCGTGGCCTCGGGCAGGAAGTGGTACTGCACCGTCAGCGTGGGCGGCAGGTGCTTGAGCGAGCCGATGGTGGTGCCGCCCGAGCGGATGTCGTGCTTCTGCGGCACGGTGAGGATCAGCTCGGCCGCGATGTTCGGGGTGATGAAGTAGCTGATGTCCAGCTCGGGAATCACCTTGTCGTTGATGCTCAGGTCCAGGCCGGTGTCGTCCTTGTTGGCCGAGTCGAGGTTGACGGCGCGCACGCGCACCAGCCAGGGGCCTTCGGTGGTGGCGGCCTGGGCCGTTGACACGGTGGCCAGCGCGCAGACGGTGGACAAGGCCGCGCCAGCGGCAAGGGTGGCCCAGCGGGGCGCGGTGGTCGGGCGGATCATGGTGTTGTCCTTTCCTTGTGGATGTTGGATTCGCTTTCCGGTATGGGCCCATTGCAGCAAGCGCCCGCCTGGCACCCCTTGATCCAGCACAAGCTCGCCGGGCCGCCGATGCGCCCCGCTGGCCGAATCACCGGGGTTTTGCGCTGGCTCAAATGCCCCCCACCCCGCAGCCCGGTGGCCTACCTGCGGGGCGATGTCATCCCGCATCGGTTAGGCTGGGCCGCATGCGCCATCCCCTGGACCTCCTCGATGCCCACTGGTTGACACTGCACGGCCTGTGCACCACGGTCGCCATCCTGGTCTACATCCTGGCGTCCCACGTGATGCGGCACCGACGCCACCCGGCCGCCGCGATCGCATGGGTGCTGTTCATCCTGCTGCTGCCTTACGTGGCGCTGCCCGCCTTCCTGCTGTTCGGCTCGCGCAAGCAGCAGCGGCCCAGCGCCAAGGTGCGCGCCACGCCCGCCCTGCCGCCCGAAGGCACGCCCTGGGCCATCGACACCATCGCCGCGCTGGGCCAGCCCGAGCCAGCCGCCTACCGCCAGCTCAAGCTGCACGCCGACGGCCAGCAGGCGTGGCGCGCGCTGCTGGACACCATCGACGGCGCCACGCGCACGCTGGACATCTGCACCTTCATCCTGGGCCGCGACGACGTGGGCCACGAGCTGGTCCAGCGCCTGGCCTACAAGGCCAGCCAGGGCGTGCAGGTGCGCCTGCTGCTCGACGGCCTGGGCAGCCTGATGTCACGCGCGCCCAAGCTCGACCTGCTGCGCCGCGCCGGCGGGCAGACCGTGGTGTTCGTGCCGCCGCTGCAATCGCCGCTGCGGGGCCGCACCAACCTGCGCGACCACCGCAAGCTGGTCGTGGCCGATGCGGGCCTGCCCACGGCGCGCCTGTGGTGCGGTGGGCGCAATCTGGCGGCCGAGTACTTCGAAGGCCAGGCCGGCGCCCTGCCCTGGCGCGACCTGAGCCTGGACCTGCGCGGCCCGCTGGTGGCCCAGGCCGCCGCACTGTTCGAACAGGACTGGGCCTTCAGCCAGGGCACCCGCCCGCGTGACCTGCCGCCCTTCCCGCCCGCGCCCGAAGCGCCCTTGCCGACACCGCCCGAGGGCACCGAGCACCCCGCCGCGAACGACGCGCCCCACCGGCACGGCGCCCAGCTGATGGCCTCCGGCCCTGATCAGGTCGACGACACCGTGTACGCCCTGCTGGTCACGGCCACCTACCGCGCGCAGCGCCAGGTGCGCCTGATCACGCCCTACTTCGTGCCCGACCCGGCCCTGCTGATGGCCCTGTGCCTGGCCGCGCGCCGTGGCGTGCAGGTGGAGCTGCTGCTGCCCGCGCGCTCCAACCACCGGCTGTCGGATCTGGCGCGCAGCCGCGCGCTGCGCTCCCTGGCCCTGGCGGGCGGCCGCGTGTGGCTCGCCCCGAACATGCTGCACGCCAAGCTGGCCGTGTTCGACGACGACCTGGCCCTGGCCGGCTCGGCCAACCTGGACAGCCGCAGCCTGTTCCTGAACTACGAGCTGATGCTGGCCTTCCACGACGGCGCCGACGTGCAGCGCTTCAACGCCTGGTTCGAGGCCGAACGGGCCGGCGCCCAGGCCTATGTGCCGCGCGCCCCAGGCCTGCTGCGCGACATCGCCGAAGGGCTGCTGCTGTGGCTGGGCTTTCAGCTCTGAGCGCTGAGCGGCTTTCGACTGCAGACCCATCTGCAACGCTGATCAGGCCTCTTCAGGCCGCCACAGGCTGCGCGGCACGGCGCAGACCACCGGCACCACCGACTGGACCACCGCCCGCTCCAGCGCCTCGGGCTGGCCGCCATGGATGGGCAGCACCACCAGCGTGTCGGTGCGCACCAGCAGCAGCTCGCGCAGCACCACACGGCCATCGGCCAGGGTGATCAGCAGGTTCTCTTCCGGGTGCCATTCGCCCTCGGGGTTGAGCAGCAGGTACTGGCCGTCCTTGGCATAGGGGGCCAGGGCATTGCCCTTGACCCGCACGGCATGGGCACCCGGCGCATGCAGCGGCATCAGCACATGGCCATCGCTGTCGCCCGCCGGCAGTTCCACAGCCTCGACATCGCCCGTGCCGGACACACGCACCGCCCCCGTGACACGGGCGCGCATGCCGCTGGCAATGGCGTAGACGGCCGCGGCCTTCGATTCGGCATGCGGGCCCAGCACATCGATCTGGTCCGGCGGGCCTTCGCCACTGGCCAGCCAGCGCGACGAGACACCCAATTGCTGCGCCAGCGCGGGCGTGTGCTTGCTGCCCTGGGCGCCCACCTCGGCGCGCAGCAGGTACTGAATGGACTGGGGCTTGACGCCCACGGCGCGCGCCAGCTCGCTCTGGTTGCTCTTGCCGGCCCGTTTCATGGCCCACAGCAGCCGCCCCGTGAAGGTGTCCCATTCTTTGTGCATGCCGGCATATTACAAAGCCGTTTGTTGCATGACTTGCAAAAACGTCTGCTTTGATCTACAAATACGTCTTCAAATCACAAACACGTTCAGGGACACCATGACCACTTCCATGACACCTCAGGAAGCGCTTCAGAAAGCCATCGACATCGTCGGTTCGCAGGCCCGCCTGGCCCGCGAGATCGGCGGCGGCATCAAGCAGGCCCACATCTCGTACTGGGTCACGCATGCGGAGGTGGTGCCGGCAGAGCACTGCCCCACCATCGAGCGCATCGTGCAGCACGCGGTGCGCTGCGAGGATCTGAACCCACGGGTGGATTGGTGGGTGTTGCGGCATGCGGCGGTGGCCGCGCAGTTGCCCACGGCGGTGCGCTCGGGCACGCATTGAATCGGTTTCGCCACCCTCGCACCAGACACAGCAGCCCCCAGGGCAACCGACCATACCCAGCGGTATCTGGCTGCATGCGGCATCTCCCCCGCGGTGCGCAGCCTTGCCTTGGGCGCGAGGGTGGCTTTTTTATGCGTTGCTCCTGATGGGCTGCGCGTTTTGCTGGAACAGCGCTGACAGGGCGACACTCTGCCCCTGGTCACCTATTTCACTCTTTTAACCAGTTCGACCATCAGCTCCTTCATCTTGTTCACGATGATCTCGGAACCTCCCAGATGAAGCTTGATTTTCGACATCGCCGCTTGGGCTTT
>DXIO01000065.1 GCA_019112875.1 Candidatus Aquabacterium excrementipullorum | reverse complement strand
AGCCTCGGAGATGCTGAAACCATCACCGTTCCGTTCAGCGACATCCAGGAAATCCAGGTGGTTGATCGGCAACCGTGGAAATCGCTCCGGCTCGGCACGCTCATCTTCATCACCAACCCGGAAGACGACCTGCATCCATGCATGAAGTGCGTGAAGGAGCCCCACAAGCTGGCCCACAGCATCCGCCGCAGTGCCCAGGCGCTTGGCGCCCCTCGTTTTCCGATAGAGACGATCTGACGCCCGGGCCTTGATATGGAATATTCGTTCGAGCACGGCATCGACCACTGCGGACAGGCGGGCATCAGCCCCATCCTCTGCATCGGTGGTCCGGTGATGGAACAGGATTTCAATGAGAGAGACCTGAGCGCCATGCGCGGCGTCAGCATTTCACAGCGGGGACTTCCAGAGGGAACCCGCTGGGACGCGCTGAATCTCCGGTATCTCTTCGAGCGATTGCCCGGCATTGAATATCTGCGCGTCTGGTACGAAGACGCCATATCGCTGAACACGCTCGGGGCACTGCCCACCTTGCGATACCTGGAAATTGACGCCCCACGCGTTCGACAACCAATCCAGGGATCGATGCCAGCTTTGCAACGAGCGCATGTCCGGTGGACAGATGCCTGCACAGCGCAGTTCGACGCCCCCTTACTCAAGGAGTTGGTACTGATCAGGCCTCGGAGCCAGAGTATGGCTGTTGTCAGCCATCTGACTGCACTGCAGCAACTTGACGTCCACGGCGCTTACGCACTTCAATCGCTGGACGGCATTCAACCGCTGAAGTGTCTGCGCTACCTGGGTCTGCACGACTGCCCTAAGTTGACGAGCCTGTACCTCGAAGGCACCACGGCAAGCCCTCAAGAATTGGTGATTGGCGGCTGCAATGGTTTTGTCGATGCCTCAGATATCCACCGATTCACGTCGCTTCGCAAGCTGAGCATCTACCGTGGTCAGCGCGGTTCGCGCACGGTGAAGCTACCTCGACATGCGCTACCGCAGGGCTTTGAGCTGGAATTGCACGGCGCAGAAGCCGAGTGCAAAGATGCCGTCTAGTTGAGCCAGGCCCCTGAACAAGTACAGATCAAAGAAGGAACCGCATGCGTACGCCCGCTCTGATATGCCTCCTCCTCGGCAACGCCTGCTTTGCCGCACCAGCACCATCACCCTTCCCCTTCGACCCGTCTCAGCTGTCCGGCTGGTGGGCCGAGAGCTACGACACGGACCCGGCCTGCGGACCGCAGAACTTGCGGGCGACCATGAACATCGACTCCGTCGCGAAAAGGCTCGATATCCAGTTCGATCGCTCCTGGAAAACCGAGCTGGGGGAGAAGGACCGCACGGGGGCCAACATCCTGTCCGCCACGGCCAGAACCCTGGTCGTTCAGTACGACGGCGAGACACGCACCAAACCCAATGGCAAACCGGTGGAATGGGAGTTGAGCATGGTGGCGCCCGGTGTTTACCGGTGGCGGGAAACCGGATGGCCACCGGGTCAGGTGAACACGGTCGTCGGGATACGCTGCGCCAATCCGTGAGGGCAGCGCAGACAACACAACAAGGAGGACGGATGAATCAAACCCCCAAGAAGATCATCTATCGCGGAATCTCCATGATCGAAGGGTGGCCCGAGAAGATCAAGGAAGCCCAGCAGATCACCACCTACGTGGTCGATGGCAAGGAAATCTCCCGCATCCGGTATGGCGATGAGGAAGACGACTGGGGCGCAGACAGGAGGCCCTGCCATGACTGCGGCGTCATCAAGCATGAGTTCCATGTAGAGGGTTGCGACGTGGAGCGCTGCTCGGGCTGCGGCGGTCAAAGATTCAGTTGCGACTGCGAGCCCCTCGACGAAGAAGACGATGCCCCGTTGACTGCCTGACGCAGCGCGCAAGGTTCCGATGCTTGCACGCAAAGCCAATAACTCGGGGCGCAAGGCTCCCCATGCTTGCGGGCAAGGCTTTTGGCTTTGCGCGCCGAGATCAGAACCTTGCGCCCCACTCACGTGGCCTGTGACGGGCCATACACCCACCGCCTCCAGCAGCATCACCCCTTGACAACGCACACCCGAAATCGCCGACTGCTCTGCGTGATGGTGCTTCTCACCATCGGCCTGGGCCTGGCGTCCAGGAGATTCCCCCACATCTTTCCAGCAGCGCTGGGCAAGTACCCAGGCGATGCGCTGTGGGCCCAGATGGTTTACTGGCTGGTCGGGTTTTGCGCGCCCGTGGCATCCGTCGTGAAGGTGTCACTGATGGCCGTGGCCATCTCCTGCGCAGACGAGCTCAGCCAGCTCTACCAGGCGCCCTGGATCAACCAGGTCCGGGCGACAACCCTGGGGCACCTGGTCCTGGGCTCACGCTTCTCATGGCTGGACATGCTGTCCTACACCATCGGCGTGGCGCTTGTCGCGCCCCTGGATGGGTGGCTGCTCCGTCGCAGACCAGGCCATGCATAAGCCCGTCCGTCGTACACCCACCGCCGCAGCCACGGGCTGGGGCACCTTGCCGAGATGGCTCGCGCTGCTTGGCATCAGCTACGGCGTTTGCCTGGGCTTGCCCGGCCTGGTCAGCCAGCTACCGCCAGAAATCGCTCATCCCTTGCGGATGCCCGCGATGCTGTTCGGCATCGGGGTGCTGGTCTTCAGCGTCCTGGCATTGTCGAAGCTCGGTGGAAAATCATTCCTGGCCGCCCTTCTTCTGCTGATCCCCTTGGGCATCAACCAGGCGCTCACGCTGGCGGCCATGTCGTTCTTCTCGCCCACGGAAATCGCCGACAAACTGGAAGCCCCCGATGGATCCGCGACGCTCTATTCGATGCTCGAACACGGCATGCCGGACAACTCGCAGGTGATATGCATCCAGCGCTCTCTGCTGTCCGGCTGCGAGCACGTGGACTCATGGCAATCCCAACGCCCCTGCAAGGGGGTCTTGCCTGTGTACATGTCGGCGTACCTCCATGGCAAGCTGTCGACAATCCGCGATTGCTCCAGTGCGGCGCAAGCGCACCGCGGCAAGTGTGGGAAGACAACTACCGCTACGAGGTCGATCAGCGCAGCTACACCAACGATCGCATCTGGTTTGGAGGCCAGCTCTGCGCGTCCGAAGGAGAGGTTCAGGCCAAAGCCAACCAGTTCCCGCCGGGGGCCAGGATGTTCGTGTACTACGACCCGGCCCACCCTGCGGACTCCGTGCTGCACAAGGGTTACACCAAAGACGGCGCGACGCCCCTGCTGGTCTTCCTGCTACTGGCAAGCACGATCGGCTGGGGGCTTTGGCATCTGATCCGCGAATGGCGGGCCGGCACGCCGCCCCCTCAGGCATCCTCTTCGCAAGTTCCCCACGCCCCAAGAAGGCATCGCACTGAACCATGAAACCCTTCCCGAAGCTGGCCGCGCGCCTCGCCGTCATCACCACCATCATCGGCATGGGCGGCTGCGCCTACGTGGTACAGCCGCAGTCCTTTGTGCCCAAGGGCGTACCGGCCGACAAGGTTGCGACCGTGCTGAACCAGTACACCAAGGACAACTTCCAGTACCTCATCAAGAGCGTGGACGGGCAGAAGCTGGGTGACGCCATGAGGGGCACCAACCGGATCACGGAGGTCTACCTTGCAGAGGGCAAGCACCGGCTGGACATCGTCGCCAGCCTGAGCTCCGGCACCTACATCGAGATGGCGCTGGCCAGCGCTTTCGTCGGCGAGATCGACTGCGATGTCAAGGCCAATCGCTTCTACACGTTGGCCACCTCGCAGATGGATATGCCGTCCATCAACCCGCAGCCGCACGTGAAGCGGCAACTCGAAATCCATTGCGTCGAGCACCAGACCAAACCGGACAACCCGGTGATGCGCGCCTTCGTCCAGAAGCACGGGTGGACGCTGAGCCCGGAGCCGTACCGGCCCGACTGACCCGATGGCCAAGCTCTTCTCCGTGGTCTTTGGCGGTCTTGCGCTGCTGCTTGGTGCCGTCACCACGATCGTCTTCCTGCAGGCCGTGGCCGATGGCGTCGCTGATCAAACCACTGTTCTCGTGTTCGTGCTCTACATGGTGGCGCCAGTTCTTTGCGGCCTTGCTGCCTTCGCGATCAGTCGCCGCAAGCCCTGGGGACGGTGGGTCTTGCTGCTGATATCGCTCCTTTGCATCAGCCCGCTCCCGCTCATCGCGCCAGACATCATCGCGTTGATCCGGCACTACAGGGCGCCGCCTCCTGGTGCCTACGCGGTTCTCACAGCCGCCCAGTTCCAGAAGTTCCTGCTTGACCTTCTGCTGGCACCACTGCTCAGCGCGTTCATGGCCCTCGCCGCCACGCTCTGGGGGTTCCAGTATCTCAAGCCGGCACCGACCAAGGCACCAGGCACTGACTGAAACCGCTGGATGTCCTCATGCCGAGAGAGGTGCTCGAAACCTGCTGCCGCCAGACCGCCCCGGTACAACCGCCAAGCCGGGTTGCAGCAACATTCGTTTACAGTCGAGGCCGCACCAACAAACACAACGCCCAGGGGCCTGATTTCATGACGTACATCTCCCGTCGCCTGCTCATCACGGCGGCCGCTGCCAGCCTGGCTGGTTGCGCGACGAACTCGTTCAGGACCATGAAGCCCGCCGCGGCCGGTCTCTCCCTCAAGAACACCAAGGTCTACGCTTATTCGTTCCTGGATTTGCGCGACCACGAGTTCGGAGCCTCGATGCTGGGCGAAATCGACAGGCAGCTCGTCGAGGTGCTGGGCCAGTCGGGTGTCACCCTGAAAGTGCTCCGCTTCCGCGAGAGCGACATTGGCAGATCCTTCACCATGACCAGTGGTGGCATGTATGTACCGGTGCGTCAGACGGTTGAAAGCAATGCCGGGCCAGAGAAGGCCTTCGGCACCACGTACCGCCTGACCATCTTCCCGCAGAAGATCACTCTGACCGGCGCGTGGAAGCACTACGAAATCCGCTGGGATCTGTTCGACGTGAGGACAGGCCAGATGGTCTGGTCCAGCCTGTCCGAGGGCAAGCACCTGACGCTCTGGAAAAACGACGAGCAGCCTCAGGAGCGTGCCAAGACCATCGTCGACAGCGCCGTCGCCGAAATGAAGCAAAGCGGATTGTTCTGACCCCATGAAAACCACCCTCATGAAGCCCTGGCTCGTTCTCGTCCCGGCACTCCTGACCGGCTGCTCCCACACCCTGCAGCCGCAATCGTTCGCCAGGACGCCCGGCCAGCCCACGGCCACCCTGCTGAACAACAACTGGAACAACGGGTTCGTCTACTTCGTCAAGTACGTGAACGGCAACTGGGTGGGCGACCGGACCTACGGCTCCATCGGCATCCATGAAATCATCACCGACCCAGGCCCGCAGAAGTTCTCGGTCATCGCCAACTTCCTGACCGACAGCACCTGGGCGAACGCCTACCAGACCACCTTCACCGGCGTCATCGGCTGCGACCTGAAGGCCGGCAAGTTCTACACGATCGCCCCGGACCCGAACGGAACCCCCGTCAGCGAGTCGGGGATCAACGCCCTGCCCATCATCGCGGTGGGCCAACTCCTCGCCGGCGGCAAGATCGTCACGGTGGACGGCCAGTTGAAGCTGGCCTGCGTCGAACACACAGAGAAGCCCGAGAACCAGCACATCAACAAGCTGGTCAAGGAGCGCGGCTATCAGATCAGCACGGAGTTTTTCAGGCCGCAGTAGCCTGCCGCGCGTACCATTCCCGCATGACTTCGAAACACAAGCTCTGGCAAGCCCGCTGGGACGTGGACCAGCACGCCAACCTCGCCACCCACGACAACGGCCTGCGGGTCCGCCTGCAGGACGGCGAAGGCGTGGCGGAGAACGCTGAAGAAATCGCGCTCACGCTCGCCGCCGTCCATGGCGAGCACAACGCGGCGGCCATGGTGCAGCGGCTGGTGCGTGAAGGCGCGCAATTGCTCATCGATCCATTTTCCAGAGGCTGGCGCGGTTGAATCGGCCTCATCAACGCACGTGAATCCCATGAAGCTCAAGCCCCTCATCGCCGTCACCCTCATCATCGGCCCCCTGGCGCAGTCGCAGGCCATGGCGCAGGACGCGGCACAGGCCACACCCGAAGCCGCATCGGCGGCCGCGCCATCGGCACCGGCATCGGCGCCTGCCGGGACCAGCACCAGCAGCACCAGCAAGGTGGTGCCCAACATCGTCGTGCGCTGGGACTGCGGCAGCTGCGAACAGAACCCCAAGGTGGCCCCCTTGATCGAGAAGTCCTACCAGGACGAAGCACGTGCCCTGGGCCACTCGGTGTCGCCCACCGAGACCGCCGAGGTGACGATCAAGGAATACCGCCAGCGCCCGCCTGCAGCGCGGGCGCTGTTCGGCGTCTTCGCAGGCAAGGACAAACTGGCGACCACCCTGAACTTCCGCGGCCAGCAAACCACGGCGGACGACTACTCCGCCAACGCCTTCCAGGGCATGAACAGCCTGTGCCTGTCCGTCGCGCGCCAGACGCTGACACAGGTCCTGACCGCGCTGAAGTGACCCGCTGACCCGCGGACGTGTATGCCTACCAGGGTTGGCGCCACCCTCCACGGACAGGACACCCCATGAAACTCATCGGCATGCTCGATTCGCCCTATGTCCGCCGTGTGGCGATCTCGCTGGAGCTGCTGGGCGTGCCCTTCGAGCACGAGGCCGTCTCGGTCTTCAGCACCTTCGAGCGCTTCCAGTTCCTTAACCCGGTGGTGAAGGCGCCCACGCTGATCACCGACGACGGCACGGTGCTGATGGATTCATCGCTGATCTTGCAGTACGTGGAAGCCACGCTCACCGAGGGGCGCACCCTGTGGTCAGCGAATGCCACTGCCCGGCTGGCGCAGTTCCGAGCCGTGGGCCTGGCCCTCGCGGCCTGCGAGAAGAGCGTGCAACTGGTCTACGAGCGCCAACTGCGCCCCGCGGCCGCACAGCACGAGCCCTGGGTCAAACGCGTCACGGGGCAATTGCTGGCCGCCTATGCAGCGCTGGAAGCCGAGGTCCAGCACCAGCAGGCCCTGTTCCAAGACACCCACAGTCAGAGCACCGTGAGCGCCGCCGTGGCCTGGCAGTTCACGCAATCGATGCTGGCGCGCGAAGTGGAGGCCAGCCGGCATCCCGGTCTGCAGGCACTGTCCGCCCGCATAGAGCCGCTGTCCTGCTTTCTCAAGTTCCCGCCGACCGGCCCGGGCGTGCCGGCCTCGGGTCGCGAGGCCTGAGGTCGGCCACGGCACTGATCGTCGCCCGCCATGCACATCAACCCGGATCATTTCCTGCAGACGGACGCCGGCCGTGTCGTGACGCCGGAACGCAACCGAGCCGCCTGGGCCCAGGCCTACCAGGCGCTGGACGAGGCCTTGCGCACGCGACCGGCGCCGTCGATGGTCTACCTGCTCATCGGTCCCCAGGGCGCGGGCAAGAGCAGCTGGGTGCGGCGACGCAGCAGGCACGAAACGAACGCCGTCTTCTTCGATGCCATCCTGGTCAAGCGGGCGGAACGTCGCGAGGTGCTGGCGCGCCTGCAGCCCCTGGGGGTCCCAGCCACGGCCGTCTGGCTGCGCACGCCGCTGCACGCCTGCCTCGATGAATCAGCCGAAACCGACGAGGCCAATACACCATGAAGACCAACGACATCGACCGGCTCATCAAACTGCTGCAGGGCATGGCCTCGTACAACGACAAGGGCTACATCTGGATGAGCCACGGCCCGGAAAAGCTTGCGGCCGAGCAGCAAGGCTACCGGGCGGCGCTGGAGCGCTTCATCACGGAAGTCGGAGAGGCCAGCATCCCGCCCGCCGTGCTGGGCGAACTGCGGGCGGAAGGGGTGGCGCAGGACGGCAGCGGCCTGGTCTATGAGCGGGTGGCCGCCTTGCTGGGCCGGCCGGTCTGAGTGGCCCGAAATCGAGCCCCGGCCTCACGGCCTCAGCCCAGCTTCTTCTGCCAGAACAGCGCACGCCCCATGCGCGGATCGAGCTGGTAGCCCTCGAAGCCCGCACGACGATAGGCAGCCTGAGCGAGGGTATTGCCCTCCAGCACTTCCAGCGTGACCTTGCAGCAACCGCGCTCACGGGCGATGCGCTCGACCTCGGCCAGCAGTTGCTTGCTCACGCCTCGGCCGCGGTGCGCGGGTGCCACCACGATGTCGTGCAGGTTGAGCAGCGGCTCGCAGGCGAAGGTCGAGAAGCCTTCCATGCAGATGGCCAGGCCAGCAGGGTCTTCACCTGCGAAAGCCAGCACCACATGCACACCAGGGCGCTTGCGCAATTCGGGCACCAGGTTGCGGCGCACGTAGTCGGGCAGGGGTTGCCCGCCGCCCATCTCATCGCGTGCATAGATGTCGAGCAAGGCCACGACAGCGTCGGCATGCTCGGGATGGCCCAGGTCGGCCTGGATGATCTCGGTCCACATGGCGCTATTGTCCAATGTAAAGATGAAGATGGCCGTGCAAGCCCCATGACGGGGGACGGGTGCTTTCAATTAGAGTTTTGCCTCGCAACAAACACCGATCAGGGAGAGATCATGAAGACAGCCTCGGCTTTGCGGACAAGGCTCACTCAACTGCTGTTGTTGGGGGCGTCGCTGCTGTCGTTCAGCAGTGCCCATGCGGCCACGGACAAGTACATCGTGAGCGCGCTCTCTGGGTACGTGTTCTATGGGGGAGACACGACGTCATGGCTCCAGGTCGTGTCCGACACGCAAGGCACTTCTGGCACCTTCACGTCGACCACGGGGCACGGTGATATCGTCACTCCCGAGGTATCTCTGAGATACGTGCCGATCGATTTCACGACGGACGGAACGCTGTCCTTCGCGTCGGCTGTGGTCACCGGCAACGATGTCCGCCAGGACTTCACCGGTGACGCATCGTTCCAGATGAAGCTTTACCAGGCCCGCCCAGGACTTTCGGATCTGCTCCTGGGAGGCTCGATCGTCGGCGGCAGCCTCACCGGCCAGTTCGGATCCTCCAGCGTTCAAATCACGTTCACGGTGCGGAACCTGGACTCAGGCGTCATCGCGCTGGCCACCGACACCACGACGCTCACATTTTCCGGCTCCCTCAATTCGACCTTGTCTTCGGGGACCTTTGCGGATTTGACTTGGTTCAACGTTCTGAACTGGTCCGTGCCAAACAGCGCCCTCGCCTCCGCCGTGCCTGAACCAGGCACCATCCCGATGTTCGTCCTGGGCATGGCATTCATCGCGCTGGCGATGCGGCGAACAACACAGCAACGCAGCCTTGCCCTCCCGCTGACATCGCATTGAGGCGATGGACTCAAGGACCCACGCCCCTGAAGCCGGCTCCACCTCACCGTACCTGGCAGCCAGCACCTACATCGACCACGGTCATCCCGATGTGGTGGCGCAGGCCGCGGCCATCGCGCGCCAGGCCACGTCCACCCTGGATCTGGTGAAACGCTGCTTCGAGTTCGTGCGCGACGAGATCCAGCACAGCCATGACTTCAAGCGCAACCCCGTCACCTGCAAGGCCTCGGACGTGTTGCGGCATGGCACGGGCTATTGCTACGCCAAGAGCCACCTGCTGGCCGCCCTGCTGCGCGCCAACGGCGTTCCCACCGGTCTGTGCTACCAGCGGCTGTCGGTGAGCGACGCGGGCGCGCCGTATTGCCTGCATGGCCTCAACGCGGTCTGGCTGGCGGAGCACGGCTGGTACCGCATCGATGCGCGAGGCAACAAGCCCGGGATTCAGGCCGCTTTCACGCCACCGATCGAGGCACTGGCCTTTGCGATCCGCGAACCGATGGAACGTGACCTGCCGGAGATCTGGGCCGAGCCCCTGCCCTGCGTGGTTAAGGTACTCGAGAAATACACCGACGAGGACGAGGTGGCCCGTCACCTGCCCGATGTGCCACTCACGACTGGCACCAGCACGAAGCCTGAACAGCCCATGACGTGACCTGCGTAAAGAAGCGTTGAGCGTCTGCACATCAATGCCACTGGTCATGCCCCGCGTTTACAATTATTGAGAATCATTCTCAACAATTAGCACGACGCCAGCATGCGCCACGCCCTCCGATCCACGCCCGCCTCCCACCTGTTCCACCGTTCGCCATTGGTGCTTGCTGCGGCCCTGGCCTGCACTGGCTGGGCGCATGCCCAGAGCGACCAGGCCGTCACGTCCGACACGGCATTGCCTCCGGTGACGGTTCGGGCCAAGACCGAGGCACCCGTGTCCCAGCACCTGGACCGCCCCGTGGCCGCGGGTGCCCTGGGCACCCGCACCGCCCTGGAAACGCCTTACGCCACGGCGACTGTCACGGCCGAGCAGATCCAGCAAGGCACGCCCCGCAAGCTGGGCGATCTGTTCCTGAATGATGCGTCCGTGTCGGACAACAGCGGCAGCAACACGGCCTGGGCCACTTACCTCTCGGTGCGCGGTCTGCCACTGGACTGGCAGGACTCCTTCCGCATCGATGGCAAGCCCTTCCTGAGCTATGCCGTCACCCTGCCCTACGAGATGTTCGAGCAGATCGACCTGCTCAAGGGCTCGTCGGGCTTCATGTACGGCTTCGGCGCCCCCGGCGGCATGCTCAACTACGTCACCAAGAAACCCACCGACACACCGGTGCGCAGCGTGAGCTTGGGTTACAGCAGCGACAGCCTGTGGCGCACCAATGCCGACCTGGGCGGCCGGATGGGCGAAGACCAGCGCTTCGGCTACCGACTGAGCGCCACGCACGAAGAAGGCACCACCTCCAACGACGGCCAGCTGCGCCGCGATTCGGTGTTGCTGGCCCTGGATGCGCGCCTGACCTCGGCCCTCACCTGGGACTTCCAATCCCTGTACCAGGATCGCCGCGCCAGCAACACCGAGATCAGCATCGCCAGCTATTCGCTGGCCGGCACCCGCCTGCCCCGCGCGCTTCGCAACGATGACGCCACACTGGTCGGCCCGGGCAACCACACCGACAACAGCTTCCAGTTCTATTCCACAGGCCTCACGTACCAACTGAACCAGGATTGGCAGCTCAGCGGCAGCTACAGCCACAGCGCCACACGCACCCGCCGCAACGAGTCGGTCCTCACCCTGCTCGATGCCGAAGGCAACTACACCGACACGCGCTCCGACTACGCCGAGGTCTACCAGTTCAACAACCTGGAAGCCAGGGTGCAAGGCCATCTGCGCACCGGCGGCCTG
>DXIO01000064.1 GCA_019112875.1 Candidatus Aquabacterium excrementipullorum | reverse complement strand
CGCCGCCGCCTTGCGGCCGCTCGATGCGGTCACCGCGCACGTACTCGCGGTTGCCGGGGTGCACCATGTCGCGGATGCCGCCCTGGCCATGGCCGAACACCGGCTCGGACAGATCCCGCTTGGGGATGGTGATGTCCTCCCCCTTCTCGATGTCGCGGATGCTGCGGCCGTTGATGGCGCGCTGCACCGCCTCCTTCACCTGCTCTTTGTAGCGGCGCAGGAAGCGTTCACGGTTGCCGATGGACTTGTTCTTGCCCGCCAGCCGCCGGTCGATGATGTGCTGCATGGTCATGTGCGCGTCCTCCCCGTGACAAACCCGGGGCCGCGCATCGCATGACAGCGCTGGCCTCGCTGGGGACCGCCCCCGAAGGAGCTTGTCGTCTGCTCTGCTGCAGCTTGCCGCATAGGTCTCCGATCAGGTCATGACGATTTGCGCACGCGCAAGTACCACTCGCACAGCAGGCGGACCTGCTTGGCGGTGTAGCCCTTCTGGACCATGCGGTTAACGAAGTCCTCGTGCTTCTTGACCTCGTCGGCGCTGGCCTTGGCGTTGAAGCTGATGACCGGCAACAGCTCTTCGGTGTTGCTGAACATCTTCTTCTCGATCACCGTGCGCAGCTTCTCGTAGCTGGTCCACAGCGGGTTCTTGCCGCCGTTGTTGGCCCGGGCGCGCAGCACGAAGTTGACGATCTCGTTGCGGAAATCCTTCGGGTTGGCGATGCCGGCCGGCTTCTCGATCTTCTCGAGTTCGGCGTTGAGCGAGCTGCGGTCGAAGATCTCGCCGGTGTCGGTGTCCCGGTATTCCTGATCCTGGATCCAGTAGTCGGCGTAGGTCACGTAGCGGTCGAAGATGTTCTGGCCGTACTCGGAATAGCTCTCCAGGTAGGCCGTCTGGATCTCCTTGCCGATGAACTCGGCATAGCGCGGCGACAGCATCTCCTTGATGTAGGCGATGTACTTCTGCTCCAACTCGGCCGGGAACTGCTCGCGCTCGATCTGCTGCTCCAGCACGTACATCAGGTGCACCGGGTTGGCCGCCACCTCGGCGCTGTCGAAGTTGAACACCTTGGAGATGATCTTGAAGGCGAAGCGCGTGGAGATGCCGCTCATGCCTTCATCGACGCCTGCGTAGTCGCGGTACTCCTGGATGGACTTGGCCTTGGGATCGGTGTCCTTGAGATTCTCGCCGTCGTACACCTGCATCTTGCTGTAGATGCTGGAGTTCTCGGGCTCCTTCAGGCGCGTGAGGATGGCGAACTGGCTCATCATCTTCAGCGTGCCCGGGGCGCAGGGCGCCTGGCTCAGCGACGAGCCGCGCACCAGCTTCTCGTAGATCTTGATCTCCTCGCTGGCGCGCAGGCAGTACGGCACCTTGACGATGTAGATCCGGTCGAGGAAGGCCTCGTTGTTCTTGTTGTTGCGGAAAGCCTTCCACTCGCTCTCGTTCGAGTGGGCCAGCACGACGCCGTCGAAGGGAATCGCGCCGAAGCCCTCGGTGCCCTTGAAGTTGCCTTCTTGCGTCGCCGTCAGCAGCGGGTGCAGCACCTTGATGGGCGCCTTGAACATTTCGACGAACTCGAGCAGGCCCTGGTTGGCCAGGCACAGGCCGCCGGAGTAGCTGTACGCATCGGGGTCGTCCTGCGCGTAGGTTTCGAGCTTGCGGATGTCGACCTTGCCGACCAGGCTGGAGATGTCCTGGTTGTTCTCGTCGCCCGGCTCGGTCTTGGCGATGCCGACCTGCTTGAGGATGCTGGGATAGCGCTTGACGACGCGGAACTTGCGGATGTCGCCGCCGTACTCTTCGAGCCGCTTGACGGCCCAGGGGCTCAGGATCCGCTGCAGGTAGCGGCGCGGAATGCCGTATTCCTTTTCCAGGATCGGGCCATCCTCGGCCGGGTCGAACAGGCCCAGCGGCGACTCGTTCACCGGCGATCCCTTGATCGCGTAGAACGGCACCTTCTCGGCCAGCAGCTTCAGGCGTTCGGCGATGGACGACTTGCCGCCGCCCACCGGGCCCAGCAGGTACAGGATCTGTTTCTTTTCTTCCAGGCCCTGCGCGGCGTGGCGGAAGTAGCTGACCACCTGCTCGATGGCGTCTTCCATGCCGAAGAACTCTTCGAAGGCCGGGTAGATCTTGATGACCTTGTTGGTGAAGATGCGCGACAGCCGCGGATCGTTGCGGGTGTCCACCATCTGCGGCTCGCCGATGGCCTGCAGCATGCGCTCGGCGGCGCTGGCGAAGGCGGTCTTGTCCTTCTTGCAGATCTCGAGGTATTCCTCAAGCGAATACTCTTCTTCGCGTGTGCGCTCGTAGCGAGCGGCGAAGTTGCTGATCACGTCCATGCATACCTCCGGTCCATCGTCACAGAGAGTCGATGCACTGAGGTGCCTCCGCCAGATCCGCACTGGTGAGACGCACAAACCGTGCATCGTCATGTCACCAAAGATCGATCAAATCACGGTTGGTTCAATGCGGGAGAAACCATTGTTTCAACCGCCTGATCCGTGACTTGTTGGTGCCTATCTTGCACCTTTTTCGCCTCGCGGGTGCGGTGCCCGCGCAACAAACCCTGCTGAGGGGCAATGTTGCCGTTTTAACGGACGTTCCAAACGCCGTCCATCCGCCAAACCCTGCCCCGCGCACCACGATCAGGCATTGCTCGTGGCCCGCACCTCTTCCATGCTCGTCAGGCCCGCCAGCACCTTTTCGATGCCGTCCTGGCGCAGGGTGCGCATGCCGTCGTGCATGGCCTGCCGCTGCAGTTCTTCGGCCCGGGCCCCGGTCTGCACCAGACGGCGCAATTCGCGGCTCACCGCCATCAGTTCGTGGATGCCGGCGCGGCCCTTGTAACCCGTGTTGTTGCAGTGCGGACAGCCCGTGTTCGTGTAACGGTGCAGGCGCCCCTCCTTCCCAAAACGCGTGAGCCAGTCGCTGCGGATGACATCCGGGGTGAAACGGGTGTCATCCCTAGGGCAAACGTGGAGGTAATCGGCCAGCAGCTCGTCCACCTGCTCGTCGGTGGCGGGCTCGCCCACACGGCATTGCGTGCACAGGCGGCGCACCAGGCGCTGGGCCAGCACCACCAGCAGCGAATCGGCGAAGTTGAACGGGTCCATGCCCATGTCCAGCAGCCGGGTGACGGTTTCCGGCGCACTGTTCGTGTGCAGCGTGGAGAGCACCAGGTGGCCCGTCAGCGAGGCTTCGACGCCCATGCTGGCGGTTTCCTCGTCGCGCATTTCGCCCACCATGATGACGTCGGGGTCGGCCCGCAGGAAGGCGCGCAGCGCCTTGGCGAAGGTCCAGTCGATCTTGGGGTTGATCTGCACCTGCCGCAGGCCGGGCTGGGTGATTTCCACCGGGTCCTCGGCCGTCCAGATCTTGCGCTCGGGCACGTTGATGAAGCTCAGCGCCGAGTGCAGCGTGGTGGTCTTGCCCGAGCCCGTGGGGCCCACGCACAGCACCAGGCCGTAGGGACGCTCCATGGCTTCCTTGAGCTTTTCCAGGTTCCAGGGGCTCAGGCCGATCTTGTCCAGCGGCAGCGGCTTGGCCGAGGCCAGGATCCGCATCACCACGTCCTCCATCCCGTTGTTGGTGGGGATGGTGGCCACGCGCAGCTCGATCTTGTACTGCGGCACGAAGCGTGCGAAGTTGATCTTGCCGTCCTGCGGCTTGCGGCGCTCGGAGATGTCCAGATCGCACATGATCTTGATGCGGGCGATCACGGCGCTGCGGTAGTTGTGCGGCAACTCCAGGTAGGGCACCAGGGCACCGTCCTTGCGGAAGCGGATCTTGATCTTCTCGCGGCCGGGGTAGCTTTCGACGTGGATGTCGGACACGCCCTGCTGATGCGCCTCGACGATCATCGTGTTGATCAGGCGCACCAGCGAGTTGTCGCTCTGCTCGATCGACTTGTCTTCCTCGAGGTTGACGGCGTCGATGCCTTCCTTTTCCAGGTTGGCCACCAGCGCGTTGGAATCCTCGGGGTCCAGCTCCAGCGGCACCGAGGCGTTGCTCGACATCTTGGTGAACATCGCCGTGGACATGTCCGCGCCGATCTTGGCGTAGGCGTCCTGCAACGCCCACTGGATGTGCGCCGGCTGGCCCAGCACCGGCACGATCTTGCACTGGGCGATGAACTCCAGCTCGGACAGCGTCAGGCGGCGGCTGGGGTCTTCCACCGCCACGATCAGGCTGGATTCGCGCAGCAGCAGCGGCAGGGCCTCCAGACGGGAGGCGACGTTGTAGGGCACCTTGCGCAGCGCCTCGGGCTCGATGGGGAACTTCTGCACGTCCACCAGGGGGTAGCCCATCTTGCGGGCCAGCGCCGTCAGCAGATCCTGCCGGGACACCATCTGCAGGCGCACCAGCAGCTCGCCCAGGGGCACGCTGCGGTCGCGCTTCTGCTCTTCCAGCGCCTCGGACAGCTGCGCCGAGGTGATCAACCCCAGGGCCGTGAGCGCCTCGCCGATGCGCACCATGGGCATGCGGCTTTGCTGCTCGATGGCCATCAGCAACTGGTCGGGCGAGACCACGTGCTTGGTCAGCAGGATGTCACCCAGCTTCTGGCTGCGCATCTGCTGCTGCACCTCGACGGCCTGCTCCACCTGCGCGGTGGTGAGCGTCTGCGTCGACACGAGCACCTCGCCGATGCGGGGGCCGACCTCGAAGCTGGCGTAGACCTCGCGCGGCACGAACAGGCGGCTCACCGAGCCCTGGCCGTCCATGGGCGGGAACAGGAACAGGCCGCAATCTTTCTCGACATGGCCGATGGTGGTGCCTTCGAGGTGCTCGCCATTCTTGAGCACCACGTGAAAATCGGCGATCGGACGCTGCTCCAGCATGGAGGCATGGGGATCGTCGTCCTCGGAGTGCACCGAGGGCTTGCACGGACGCGTCAGCAGCAGGGTGCGGAACTGGCTGAAGCGCAGCGGCATGGTGGTGCGCGCCGGGGGCACCTGCACCTGGGCCAACGCCTCGCCGGGCTCGAAGAAGACCAGACGGCCCTTCATCAGCTTGCCGTTGAGGCCTTCGAACTCGCAGGGTTCGTGCTCGCGCTGCAGGGTGGGCGCGGGGTAGGTGGCGAACGGTGGCGTCGGCCAGCGGAAGGCGTCGCCGCCGTCATCGTCGTCATCCTCCACAACCAGGGCCGCAGCGGCCTCGTCCTCCAGAGACAAGGGAGGCAGGTCCTCGGAAGTGGCGGGATCAGCCGACCATGACAGCGGCGGCAGGGATGGATCAGACATGGAACTCCTTCGCACGAGGCCTGCGCAAGCCTCGCATTCGATTGCCATGCTATGAAAATAACGGCGTGAGGATGCCGCCAAATGCGTGACTTATCCCGCGCTTATCGCTGTCAGAAATCCTGCGGGCGGAATTCCAGCAGCATCACCGGCTGCACTTTGCCCTTTTCGTCGCGCGGCAGCACCTCCGTGCGGTCGATGGCGCGCAGCACGGCGTCATCCCAGGCAGCGGCCCCACTGGAGGTGATCAGGCGGCGGCCGATGATGCGGCCATCGGGCGCGCAGCGAACCTCCACGGTGGCCAGGGGGTTGCCGTTGACGGTCTCGGTGAAAACAATGTTGGGTTTGATGCGGGCCCGAATGCGGGCTCCGTAGTCGGCGCTGGGGCCCGCGGAACTCAGGGCGGGCCCGCCCAGATCGGCCATCATGCGGGCCAAGGCGTCCTTGCGCGCGCGCTCACGCTCTGCCGCGGTCGCACCAGGCGGCGGTGGCGCAGGGGATGGCTTGGTGGCCGCCTTGGGCTCTGCCGGCGCAGGCTTGGGCGCCGGCTTCGGTTCCGGTTTGGGGGCCGGCTTGGGCTCGGGTTTCGGCTCTGGCTTGGGCTTGGGTTCGGGCTTCTTCGCCGGCTTGGGCGGGGTGGAGTCGAACACTTCCCGGGGCGGCTTGGTCTTGACCGGCTTGGGCGGCTCCTTGTGCGTCTGCACCTCGGCCGGGATGGGCTCGGGTGCCGGTTCCGGCGCAGGCGCCGGCGGGGGCGGCGGCGGCGGAGGTGCCTCCACGGGGGCCGGGGCGGGCACGGGCGTGGTCTCTTCGGGCGGTGCGGTACGGGTCGCGGCCGTCGGGATCTCCGACCACATCTCGGCCTCGACGGTCTCGCGCTGGGTGGTGCGCCAGTTCACGCTGAACAGCAGCGCCAGCAGCAAGAGGCCATGGGCGGCCAGGGCCATCACCAGCCCCGGACGCCAATCTTCCGAGCCGCGGGGACGCAGCGCCGGTCCTCCAGCCAGGTTGATCGTGTTCGCCACCCGTCAGCCTCCGGTCGTCCTCACGGCCAGGCCGACACGTTTGACACCGCCACGCTGCAGGCGGTCCATCACCTTCACCACGGCGTCGTATTGCACATCCTTGCGGGCGCTGATGATCACAGGCGCACTCTCGGCGCCACCGGCGGCGCGGTCCTGCTCATCCTTGACACGCTCGGCCAGGCTGGCCAGGTCAATGGCCACCGGTGTGCCCTTGTCGATGCTCACGGTCAGGGCATCCTCCTTGCCCAGCACCACCTCGATCACCTTGTCAGGGGCCTGCTTGGCCTTGCCGATGCTGGGGAGGTCCACCACCCCCGTGGGCATCAGGGGCGCGCTGACCATGAAGATGATCAGCAGCACGAGCATGACGTCGATGAACGGGACCATGTTGATCTCGTTCTTGGTGCGCCGACGGCGGCTGCGCAGGCTGGACTGGGCCATGGCGTCTACTCCGGGCCTGCTTCAGCGGAAAGTGGAAGCGCGACCCACGTCGGTCGCCGCTGGAGCGGGCGCCGCCAGCAGGGCGTTGCGCGCCAGGATATTGGAGAACTCCTCCATGAAGGACTCCAGCTGCGTGGCGATGCGGTCGATGTCGCGCGCGAAACGGTTGTAGGCCAGCACGGCGGGGATGGCGGCAAACAGGCCAATGGCCGTGGCCACCAGGGCCTCGGCGATGCCGGGGGCCACGGTGGCCAGCGTCACCTGCTGCAGGTTGGACAGGCCGGTGAAGGCATGCATGATCCCCCAGATGGTGCCGAACAGGCCGACGTAGGGCGAGACCGAGCCCACCGAGCCCAGGAAGTCGAGCCGGGATTCGAGCAGATCCAGTTCACGCTGGAAGCTGGCGCGCATCGCGCGGCGGGCGCCGTCCAGCAGCGAAGGCACATCGGCCACCTTCTTCTCGCGCAGCTTGAGGAACTCGCGCATGCCGGCCGCGAACATCCGCTCCTGCGGCGACGGCGGGCCTTCGCCACGGCTGGCGTCCTGGTAGAGCTCCTGCAGGGTGCGGCCGGCCCAGAATTCGCGGTCGAACTCATCGTTGTCGGCCTTGACACGGCGCAGGCCGATCACTTTGGCGAAGATGATGGTCCAGCTGGCCAGCGACACGCTCAGCAGCAGCACCATCACGATCTTGACCACCAGGCTGGCGTTGAGCACCAGTTCGATGATGGACAGGTCTTGGTTCATGTAGGAATGCCTCCGGATGCAAGGGCGTCATCTTGGCACAGAGCCAAAATGACCACGGATCGTCAGGATTGTGCGGCATCCGTGTGAACGGGCAGCGCGGCCAGCACTTCTGCGGGCATGCGCGCCGGGCGCAAGGCATCGTCCGCCTGCGGCACGACCCAGCCGATGCGGATGTCGCCCTCGACCAGCAGCGTGCCTGCACGCCAGCATTGCTGGACCAGGGTCAGACTGGCCCGCCCCTTCTCGGTCAGGCACACGGTGACAGTGAGCTCATCGTCCAGACGCGCCGGGCGCAGGTAACGCATGCGCGTCTCGCTGACCACGAACATGCCTTGCCCCGCGCGGCGCATGCCCTCCTGGGCCGGGCCCAGGCTGCGCAGCCACTCGGTGCGGGCCCGCTCGAAGAACTTCAGGTAGTTGGCGTAGAACACCACGCCACCAGCATCCGTGTCTTCCCAGTAGACACGGACCGGCCAGCGGAAATGCACCAGCGGCTCGTCCACCATCGGCACAAAGGCTCAGCTGGAGCGCCCGTAGTTGTCCTCGAAGCGGACGATGTCGTCCTCGCCCAGGTAGCTGCCGGACTGCACCTCGATGATCTCCAGCGGGATGGTGCCCGGGTTGGCCAGGCGGTGCGTGGAGCCCAGGGGGATGTAGGTGGACTGGTTCTCGCCCAGCATGATCACCTTGTCGCCGCAGGTGACCTCGGCCGTGCCGCTCACCACGATCCAGTGCTCGGCGCGGTGGTGGTGCATCTGCAGGCTCAGCTTGGCCTTGGGCTTGACCATGATGCGCTTGACCTGGAAGCGTGGGCCAAAGTCGATGCTGTCGTACCAGCCCCAGGGGCGGTGCACGCGGCGATGCAGAGTGCCTTCGGAGCGATCCTTCAGGCTCAGGGCCGTCACGATGCTCTTGACATCCTGGCTGCGGCTGCGGTCGGCCACCAGCACGGCGTCGGGCGTCTCGACCACGACCACGTTGTCCAGGCCCACGGTGGCCACCAGGCGCGAGGTGGCGTGCACCAGCGTGTTGCGGCTGTCATGGATCAGGGCATCGCCTTCGGAGGCATTGCCGGCACCATCCTGCGCGCTGACCTGCCAGACGGCATCCCAGGCGCCCAGGTCGGACCAGCCGGCGTCCAGCGGCACCATGCGCACCTTGAAGCCGGCCTCCGGCTTGCGCGGGCACTGCTCCAGCACGGCGTAATCGACGGATTCGGAGGGCACGGCGCCGAAGGCGGCCTTGTCGGGCCGCACGAAGACGTTGTCGGTGGCCCGGCCCTTGAACGAGGCCTCGGTGGTCTGGGCGATGTCCGGGCGGAAGTGGGCGAGCGCGGCCAGCCAGCGCGAAGCCCGCATCACGAACATGCCGCTGTTCCAGTAATAGCCGCCCTGGGCCAGGTAGCCCTCGGCCGTCTTGCGGTCGGGCTTTTCGACGAAGGCCTGCACGGTGTGCGCGCCATCGGCGGCTGCATCGCCGGCATGGATGTAGCCAAAGCCGGTTTCAGGACGGTCCGGCGTGATGCCCAGGATCACGATGTCGCCACCCGCCGCGGCGCGGATCGCGGTCTGCAGGGCGGCGGTGTAGGCGGGCACGTCGACCACGGTCTGGTCGGCCGGGGTCACGACCAGGATCGGGTCCTGCCCATCGGCCGTGGCCTGCAGGGCGGCCAGCGCCACGGCCGGCGCGGTGTTGCGCCCAACGGGCTCGAGCAGCAGGCTCGACGGCTCGGCCTTGACCTCGCGGAGCTGGTCGAGCACCAGGAAACGGTGCTCTTCGTTGCCGACGATGCAGGGCGCCGTCACGGCGATGTCGGTGGCGTCCAGCCCCTTGAGCCGCAGGTGAGCCTGCTGGAACAGGGTCTGGGGGCCGTTGAGCGCCAGGAATTGCTTGGGATACAGCGCGCGCGAGAGAGGCCACAGGCGGGTGCCCGAGCCACCGGCCATGATCACGGGAAGAACGTCGAAAGTCGCCATACGATGAATGCGTGAGGGCCGGTCAGCCCTCGAAGCCCTGAGGGTTGAGTGATTGCCAGCGCCAGGAATCGGCGCACATGTCGTCCAGACCCCGTCGAGCCTTCCAGCCCATCAGGGTTTCCGCGAGGGTCGGGTCAGCATAGCAGGCCGCCACGTCACCGGCACGCCGGGGCGCGTAAACGAGGGGGATGGCCTTGCCGCTCGCGCGCTCGTAGGCCTGCGCCACATCGACCACGCTGTAGCCCTGCCCTGTGCCCAGATTGACGGTGAGCGAGCGCTGCTGCTCGTCCAGATAGCGCAATGCGGCGACATGCCCTTCGGCCAGGTCGCACACGTGGATGTAGTCGCGCACGCCGGTGCCATCGGGGGTGTCGTAATCCTGGCCGAACACATTGAGGTGCGTGCGCTTGCCCACGGCCACCTGGGCCACATAAGGCATCAGGTTGTTGGGGATGCCGCGCGGGTCTTCACCGATCTGGCCACTGGGGTGCGCGCCGACCGGATTGAAGTAGCGCAGCCAGCCGATGCGCCAGCGCGGATCGCTGCGCTCGAGTTCGCGCAGCAACTCCTCGCCGATCAGCTTGGTCTGGCCGTAGGGGTTGGTGGCCCGCAGGGCGGCATCTTCCGTGATGGGCAGACGCTCGGGCTGCCCGTACACGGTCGCCGAGGAACTGAACACCAGGGTCCTTGCGCCATGCCGCTCCATCGCGCGGCAGACGGAGATCAGGCCGCCGATGTTGTTGTCGAAGTATTCGAGCGGCTTTTCAACGGACTCCCCGACCGCCTTGAGTGCCGCGAAGTGGATGACGGCCGTGATGGGGCGGCCCTGCTTCGCTGCCAGATCGAAGCAGGCGTCGAGCACCTGCGCGTCACGGACATCGCCCTTGATGAAATGCTTGGGCTGACCGCCGCTCAGGGAGACCAGCCGATCGAGCACCACCGCGGAGCTGTTGACCAGGCTGTCGACCCCCACCACCTGGCGGCCTGCAGCCTCCAGCGCCAACCATGTATGAGAGGCGATGTAGCCGGTGCTTCCTGTCAACAAAACGCAGCCCAATGAATGCCCCATATGCCGCAACCAGCCTTTATATCAATCTATAAGAAATACCAAATTACAGCTCACAGAATCCCCATCGAATTGCTGGGCAAACAACGATTGCGAGCGATCGTATCTTTCCACATTGCACCCTACTGACGTTGACCTGGTCGCCGCATATTTAAGTCCAAGGTTGATAGAGCGGTACGCACCTGTCAGCCTATCTGTCCTATCACCAGTGCCGGACAGCCCAGGCACTATATCACGCCGCTCTTCCTTGTAACGCCTGTACACCAACCCTGAATTAACGCTCACCTTGCCAGTGGCCTGCCAATTGGCGTACAAACTCAACGAAGTCGTTACCCTATTTTGAGCAAGGTACGACGGAGTGGACCCCT
>DXIO01000006.1 GCA_019112875.1 Candidatus Aquabacterium excrementipullorum | reverse complement strand
CCGGCCTCGCCGGTCAGGATCGGGTTGTTCTGGCGGCGGCGCATCAGGATGTCGACGATCTGTCGGATCTCGTCGTCGCGGCCGGTCACCGGGTCCATCTCGCCCTTGCGGGCCTTCTCGGTCAGGTCGACCGTGAACTTCTTGAGCGCTTCCTGCTTGCCCATGGCGGCCGGGGCGATGGCACCCTGGTCGGAGCCGGGCTGGGCGCTGGACAAGCCGCTGCCGTCCTGCGCGCCCATCTTGCTTTCAGCCGAACCGCCGCAGACCTTGTCGAAGTTCTCGGCCAGGTCATCGACCTTGACCTTCTCGAACTGGCGCGAAATCGCCAACAGCGCATTGCGCAGCGTGTTGGTGCGCAGGATGCCCAGCAGCAGGTAGCCGGTGCGCACCTGGCTGTCGCCGTACTTGAGCGTGCCGTAGACCCAGCCGCGCTCGATGGCGGCCTCGATCTGCTCGGAGAAATCGGAGATGGCGGTCGAGCCGCGCGGCAGGCGGTCGAGCGCCGTGGTCACGTCCTTGGCCAGCACCGACGAGTCGAGCGCGTAGTGGCGCACGATGGCATCGATGTCGGATTCGTTGTTCTGCAGCAGCTGCGTGATCCAGTGGATCAGCTCCACATAAGGATTGCCACGCAGTTTGCAGAAAACGGTCGCCCCCTCGATGGCCTTGTAACCCAGGGGATTGAGTTTGCCAAACAAGGCCACCCGGCTGATTTCACTCATGGCTTGCTCCTTAATTTACGCAAGAGAAAGATGTTCTACGTTCATGATCAAGTCGGCCGCATCGCGCCGACGTGCTTTCTGATTCATCCAGCTGCTGCGGCCCAGCGCGCCGGCCACGGGCGATCGGCCCAGGGACCACGCCGGCACGTCGTCGCGGTGCAGGATGAGCCGCACGTCCCACGCGAACTCGAAGCCCACGTACTGCCGCACCAGCGACTTCAGCGCGGCCAGGCCCTTGGCGCCGGGCAGGAACTCACGGTACTGCGCCAGCCGCAACGGCCCGATGACGATGCGGAACTTGTGCTGCACATCCCACACCTGTTTGCCCAGCACCGCGCCCCGGCCCAGGGCCTGCTGGCCATGGCGGGTCAGGCGCGAGCGCTCCTCGTCGGCCAGCGGCATCCAGTGGCCGGCGAACTGCTCGACCCGCACCGGCACATCGAACTGCACCTGGACCCAGGCGCGCAACCCGTCGGCATCGCGCACGCCGCGTGACAGGCGACCGGCGTAGAAGAGCTTGGCATGGTCGGGCAGTTCATCCTGTTCCCGGATGGCCGCACCGCCCAGGCCGAACAGCGAGCCCAGCCAGCGCTCGATGCTGGCATCGTCGGCGCGGTCGAGCAGCACGGCCGGCTGCGTGCGCGTCCAGGCCCGGTAGAACAGCAGGCCGAAGCGGTGCAGCAGCATGTCCAGGAAACGCTGCATCGTGGCGTCGCCATGGTGCATCTCGCGCTCGCGCACGTACTCGGTCAGGTGGATCGGCAAGGCGCCGTTGGGCCCCAGGAAGCCGAACACGCGTTGCACCAGGCGCGCCGGGGCGCCATCCGAAGGCTGCAACTGGCTGATCGGGGCCGGCGCGAAACTCAGCGAGGCCTCTTGCGTGAAGCGCACGGGCTCGTCCTGCGGACGCAGGGCTTCGCCCAGGCGGGGCAGATGCCGGTGTGCACCTTCGATGCGGCGCAGCGCCTGGAACAGGTCGAAATCATAGGGCCGATCCTGCAGACGCTGCCACAGGGCCTGCGCGGCCGCATGGGCCGCGGCCGCCAGTTCGGCGTCGCCGGATTCGGCCTGATCTTGCGCGCGCGCGTTCACAGCACCGGCCTCGCGCCCAGCTCGGGCATCCAGCGCATGACCTCACCGCGCGCGAGCGACTGCAGCGAGGTCTGCATGAAACTGTTCATCGACACGTGGCGCGACAGGTAGCGGTGCAGCATGGCGCCGAACAGGAAGGCGCTGCCGCCTTCGAACGAGAGCTCATCGACCGTCAGCTGCACCTCGATCCCGCGGCCGAAAGCGATGGGGCCAGGCACCGGGTGGCGGCGCACGATGGGCTTGGTGCGCACGGCCCGCAGGCCTTCGATCTGGCGCCGCGTGGCCGGATCGCACACCAGCGCGAACACATGCATCAGTTCACGCAGGGCCTGGGCGCCCTGCTCGGCATCGGTGTCGCGCAGCGACAGGTAATTCAGCGACAACAGGTTGAGCAGTTGCCAGGGCGCGGCGCCGTCTCGCATGGAGCTCAAGGGGCGCGACGGCCCGGCCACCACCTGCACCCCAGTGATCGGGGCGGCGGTTTCCAGGCTCAGGCCCTGACCGCCGCCCACGGGCATGAACACCGGCAGGTCGCGGTTGGTGCACACGGCCTGCAGGGAGAGCTGGCGCAGCGTCTGGGGGTAAGGCGCCTCGCGGGCATCCACCAGCGAGATGAAGACCTCTGAGCCGATGTAGCCCGAACGCGCGCCTTCGCGACGGATCTTGTCCGAGGGCAACCGCGGCTGACGCACGGCGCTCCAGTAGGCCTGGTGACCGGCGGGCGCGCTGTGCGGTGTCGCGAACAGCGGATGGAAGACGACCTGTTCGTTGCCCTGTGTGACCCCCTCGACGGAGGTCAGGCCATGCACTTCGAAATCCGCCGGCGCCGAACGGTCGGGCACCACGTGGAACTCGAAGCTGCTGTCGTTGACCTGCACGCGGTCGGCCCGGTGCGGGAACAGGTTGATCGCGGGCACGCAGTGCAGGGCGAAGTTGGCCGCCTCGACCACGCCTTCGAGGCCTTCGCCCTGACGCGAGAACAGCAGCACGATCTCGAACTCGCTGCCAGGGCAGACGGCCAGCCCCGCGCCCAGGCGCGACACATCGAAGAACAGGAAGCGCTGCGGGAACGCGAAATACTCCTGCATCAGGCGCGTGCCCGACAGGCCACGCTGGGTGACCGGCAGCATGGCCTCGTCATCGTCGTAGCCGACAGGCTGTACCGCATCGCGGTCGAGCAGCACGCGCAGCCCTTCGCCAGCGCGGCCCGGCGGCCCCACCAGCACGCCGACACAGGCACCGAGGATCTGCTCCTGAAGGCGGTAGGCCACATCCTGCAGCCCGCCCAGGTAGAAGCGCAACTGGTCGACGCTCAGCTGCGACACCAGTTGGCCGACCGGCAGACTCAGGCGGATGCGCACGCCCGCGCGCGGACGCTCCTTGAGCGCCAGCGTGGACAGCGACAGATCCGCTGCATTGATGAAGTACTCGGCCGAGGTGACGCTCAGCGGTGTCAGGGTCACATCCTGCCCGGTGCGGAACTCGCAGCGCGTCGGGCTGACGGACGTGGAGGGCCCCATCAGCGACGAGCCACGCGGCAGCACATAGCCCTTGAGCAGGGCCGGATCCGGCTGCGGCTGCAACTGGGCCACCAGCATCGAGGGCACGGGCGCCGACAGGTTCGGGCACACCATGTCCAGCAGGCGCTGGGCCAGCTGCGGAAACTCGGCGTCCAGCTTGAGCTGCACGCGCGCGGCCAGGAAGGCCGAGCCCTCGAGCAGGCGCTCGACATAAGGGTCGGCCACCTCCAGGCCCTCGACGCCCAGGCGGGAGGCGATCTTGGGAAACTCGCGCGCGAACTCCGCGCCCATCTCCCGGAGATAGCGCAGTTCCTGGTTGTAGTAGCGAAGAAGCCGGGGATCCATGGGGTCGTGTCTGTCAGGCGCGCATGTCGCGTACGCCGGCCTGTCCGGTTTCGACGTCCACCGAGGCGCTGAGCAGCAGCTCCAGCGGCACGGGCTGGTTCCACATGTGGCCGCGGATCACCAGCTTGAGCTGGTTGTGGTGGCTGCGCACGGTACCGTCGATCTGGGCATCAACCTCCAGCGTGTTGGGATCGATGCGGGGTTCGAAGTCGAGGATGGATTGCTTGATGTCGGCACTGAGCGCGCGCAGGTCCAGCTTGCCCACGGACTCGCCCGACAAGGAGGGCAGGCCGTAATTGAGCACCGAGCGCTGCGCGTGCGGCGCCTCGCGCCACATCGCCAGCTCACGCTCGATGTTCGCGGGCCGCTGCACCTTGCCTTGACGGCGCGAGGGCTCGGCCCGGTTGGCATTGAACAACCAGGACAGGTCGCGCAGCACCGCCGCCCGCAACTGCTGGCGCGACAGCACGCGGGCATCCAGCGGCTCGCTGCTGTTGCCCGGATCATGGTCGGTCAGGCGGTCCAGCAGGGAGGGCTGCAAACGCTCCTGCGAGGTGAGCTCAGCCATGGCCGCCCTCGGTCGCTGCAGGTTCATCGCCTTCGTCGTCGGACGGTGGCGGCTGCAATTCGATCACGCGGGTGGACAACAGGTCGTGGTCACCCAGGTTGGTGCTGAACATGCGTTGGCCCAGGCCGCGCCAGCGCTCCTCCGAGAGCTGCAGCCACTCGGTCTTGCGCGACAGCAGCAGCGCCGCATCGCTGGCCTCCTGCGTGCCGGGGTAGCGCGACGGGATCATCGCCACCACCTCGCCCCCATTGGCGAAGGTCAGGTAGGCCGGCATCCAGACCATGTCGCGCAGATCCTGGGGCACCTCCAGCGAGATGCGGCTCAGGCGCGAGAACGGGATCCAGTAGTACTTGCCGTTGACGAAGGCCTCCAGCACCGGGCCCAGGCGCGAATCCGCGTCGGCGATCCACTCGAAGGCCTCGCCATCGAGCGCCCCCGGCACGGCCGGGGCTTCGTCGAAGGCCTGTGCGGCCAGCTGGTCGGCCAGGGCCTGGTTGCCCTGCCCGCTCTGCAGCAGCGATTCGATCAGCTTGGCCAACCAGGCATCGGGGTGACCGAAGACCATGGGCGCGCGCTTGCCGGCGAAGACCTCGGCGCGCAGCAACTCGCAGCGCAGCGCGTGGCCCACCATCTCGCGCATGGGGCCGGCCGAAGGCATCAGGTCTGCCACCACGTTGAGCTGGGTGTGTGCGCGCGACCACTGGCCCAGCACGCACAGCAGTTGCGCCATGAAGATGCGCAGGCGCGCATCGGCCGGCTTGGCCTTCACGGCGGTCGTCAGGTGCGCCAAGGCACCCTGGGGATCGCCGGCGCGCAGGATCTCTTCGGCTTGGGCCAATGGTTCGGACATGGGGTGTGCTTTCTTGGGAGGAATGGCCGCAGGCTAGAAGCCGTGGCCGCAATCGGTGCAGAAGCGCGCGGCGCGCGGCATCACGCTGCCGCAGGACGGACACCCTTTGTGCGTGCTCGCGGTGTCGAAGCCGCACTCATGGCAGAAGCGCCCGCCGGTGCTGGGCGCCTGGCAATTCGGGCAGCGGTGCGTGGTGTCATCGGCGTAGCCGTCACCACCATGGCCTCCCTGGCCACCCCGGCCGGCCTGCTGCTTCAGGCAGACCGCGCATTCGCCACGGTTCTCGTCCCAGCAATCCTCGCAGGCCTGCTTGGTGCAGGTCGGGCATTGATGGAAATAGCGCGAGGCCTGCGCCTGCGCCGCCTCGAAGGCTTCGTCATGCGCACCGCGGGAGCCGGCGTCAGCGAAGATGCCCGTCGCACGGCCAGCCTTGCTCAGGTCACTGGCCAGCGTGGCCAGGCGGCTCAGCCAGGCGCTGACCTGACCGACACGGTGCGGCTTGAACGTGCTGCGCCAGGTGAAGCCATCGCAGCATTGGCAGTAGAACTCGAACTGGAACCCCGCCGACAAGGTGCCGGTGGTACTGAGATCACGGTAATTCTTCATCCGCGTCATGGTCGTGCCTTCGTCGTCGGGCTGGGGCCGGGAAAATCCTTCGGGCTCACTTGCCGGGCTTGTGCTTCTTCATGAACTCTTCGAACAGCTTGAAGATGTCGTCCTTGGTGAAGCAGAACTCTTCGCCCTTGTTCGGGTCGGGCTTCTCGTTGCGCACCGGCATCTCCATCTCGGTGTTGCGCGGGATCTTGAGTTCGAAGATGCTGGCGCCAGCACCGCCGCCGCCCTTGATGGCACTGTTCTGGTAGGTGACCTTCATCTCGTCGTAGGTCATCGTCCAGTCTTCGTCGAGGAAAACTTCCTCGTCGTTGCTCTCGACATTGAGCTTGCACGACATCAGCTGCACCTTGAACAGCTCGACCTTGACCAGCACCTTCTTCTGGGAAGTCTGCGCCAGTGTCAGGGTGACCTTGCTGATGACATCGCCCGTCTCCATCTTGCCCAGCATGGCCGTGGAGGCGGAATCGACCGCCTTGCTCACGGCGACGCACTTGCCCACCGCCTGCTGCTGGCTGCCGGACTGCGCATCGGCGACGGCCTCGGAAAGGTCCACGCCCCAGCTCCAGTCGAAGAGTTCGATCTGCTGGGTAAAGCCCACATGCTGGGCATCGCCCTTGATGTCGGGAATGTCCAGGAATATTTCTGCGAATTCCATGGTGCGCCTTTCAGCCTTCCTGGACCATGTCGAGGTTGTTGCGCGCCGACGGACTGAAGTTCGAGGCGGTCGACACGTAGCTGCCGTCGAGGTTGCGCTTGTACACCTCGATCTTCATCTGGGTGTAGCGGATCTCGATGTCTTCCTGCAGGATCATGGACTTGCCCTCGGCGGTCATGTCCAGATCGACGCTTTCCAGCCGCGCCTTCTTGAACTCCAGCACAAAGGCTTTTCGAGGTGTCCCGCCATCGCCCACCCGGTGGGCCACGGTGATGCGGCCCGACACGATCGGATCCCGCGACCGGAGGCAGTTGAGCAGGGAGATCGAGGCGGCATCGAAGCGCTTGCTGAGTTTGATGGGGTTCATCTTCACGGTCCGCTTGACCGTGGCACCGTTCTTGACCTGCTGGTCGATCTTCATGTCCCAGTCGAAATCGAGCAGCACGATCTGCTTCTCGAAACCGGCGTATTCGCTCTCGCCCAGGATCTTCCCGGCCTTCTGGAATTCAATGTCCAGGAACAGTTGGCTCCAGCTCATGATGCCCTCGGCTCGATGTCCAGATGTCTATGGCGTGCCCAACAGCAGCACGGCGTCCGTGAGGGTTCACACCCCCACGGACGCCAGCCGATGAAGCGCCGGATTACTTCAGCAGCTTGTTGCCGGCGATGTCCCACTGGAACTCGCCTGCGTCGGCCAGGTTACCCTGGTTGTCCTGGGCCTTGTACTTGATGTGGATGTCCTTGGCGACCATTTCCACGTCTTGCGCCACGGCGCCGTCTTCACCGCCCTTGGTCGAGACCTTGGTGGTGAAGGCGCTCTTCAGCGTGATGCGGAAGTACTCCTGGGGCAGGTCGTGCTTGCCGGTCTGCTTGCACATCACGATGTCGACGGTGGCGAAGTGCACACCCTTGACGATGTTGCGCAGGATCTGGGGCGAGGACTTGTCGAAGTAGTGCGAGAAGCTCAGGGCACCCGGCGTGGCCTTGCCGACGGCGGCACCACCGCCCTTCATGAAGCTGGATTCGGCCTCGACATCCCAGCTCCAGTCGCCGATTTCGATCCAGCCGTCCTTGCCGGAGAAGTTTTCCTGGAACGATTCGCCGACAGGCACGCCGTCGAACTTGATGAATGAATTACCCGGCATGATTGACTCCTATGAATGGTCAGTGGTGGTGAGTGAGAAAAAGCTGATCAGCCCTTCTTTTCAGAAGGCAGTTTGGAGACCAGCCGCAGGGAAACCGTCAAGCCTTCGAGTTGGTAGTGAGGCTTGAGGAAGAACTTGGAGCTGTAGTAGCCCGGCGCGCCTTCGACTTCCTCGACAACCACTTCGGCCGCGGCCAGCGGACGCTCGGCCTTGGTGATTTCCGAAGAGTTGATGGGGTCGCCGTCGACGTAGTTGCCGATCCAGTCGTTGAGCCACGTGCCCATGGCTTCGCGCGACTTGAACGAGCCCACCTTGTCGCGCACGATGCACTTCAGGTAGTGGGCGAAGCGGCAGGTGGCGAACAGGTAGGGCAGACGGGCCGCCAGCGCCGCGTTGGACGTGGCATCGGGGTCGTCGTACTCGGCCGGCTTTTGCAGCGACTGGCCGCCGATGAAGGCCGCGAAGTCGGAATTCTTGCGGTGGATCATCGCCAGGAAGCCGTTCTTGGACAGCTCGGCTTCGCGGCGGTCGGAGATCGAGATCTCGGTGGGGCACTTCATGTCCACGCCGCCGTCGTCGGACGGGAAGGTGTGCGTGGGCAGGTTCTGCACCGCGCCGCCGGACTCGATGCCGCGGATGCGCGAACACCAGCCGTATTCCTTGAAGGAGCGGTTGATGTTGGTGGCCATGGCGTAGGCCGCGTTGGCCCAGCCGTACTTGCTGTGGTCGCCGCCGTTGGTTTCTTCTTCGAAGTCGAACTCCTCGACGGGGCTGGTCTTGGCACCGTAGGGCAGGCGCGCCAGGAAGCGCGGCATGCACATGGCCAGGTAGCGGGCGTCGTCGGATTCGCGCAGCGAGCGCCAAGCGGCGTACTCGGGCGTCTGGAAGATCTTGGTCAGGTCACGCGGGTTGGCGAGTTCCTGCCACGATTCCATCTGCATCACCGAGGGGCTGGTGCCGGAGATGAAGGGGCAGTGGGCGGCTGCGGCGATCTTGGCCATCTCGCTGAGCAGTTCGACGTCGGGCGGCGTGTGGTCGAAGTAGTAGTCGCCCACCAGCGCACCGAAGGGCTCGCCGCCGAACTGGCCATATTCTTCTTCGTAGAGCTTCTTGAACAGGGGGGACTGGTCCCAGGCCGTGCCCTTGAAGCGCTTGAGCGTCTTGCCCAGATCCTGCTTGCTGACGTTCAGCACGCGGATCTTGAGGTTCTCGTCGGTCTCGGTGTTGTTCACCATGTAGTGCAGACCGCGCCAGGCCGACTCCAGCTTCTGGAAGTCCTCATGGTGGATGATGATGTTGACCTGCTCGGAGAGCTTCTTGTCGATCGCGGCGATCATGGCCTCGATGGACTTGACGGCGTCCGCGCTGATGATGTTGGTGTGCGCCAGGGCCTGCGCGGCCAGGGTCTGCACGGCCTGTTCGACGGCGCCCTTGGCTTCGTCGGTCTTGGGCTTGAATTCTTTTTGCAGCAGCGAGGCGAATTCGTTGCCTTCGAGGGTGACGCCTGCCAGCGCCGAGCTTTGTTGCAGTTCAGCCATGTCGTTTCGCTCCTGGGGCTTATTGCTCGTCGGCGGGTTTGGCGGCGGCCGTCAGCGACTGCAGCAGCGACGGGTCGTTCAGGACCTTGTTGATCAGCTCTTCGGCGCCGGTCTTGCCGTCCATGTAGGTGATCAGGTTGGACAGCTGGGTACGGGCCTCGAGCAGCTTGTTCAGACCATCGACCTTGCGCGCCACGGCGGCGGGCGAGAAGTCGTCCATGTTCTCGAAGGTGATGTCCACGGGCAGGTTGCCTTCACCGGTGAGGGTGTTGGGCACCTGGAAGGCCACGCGGGGCTTCATGGACTTCATGCGGGCGTCGAAGTTGTCGACGTCGATCTCCAGGAACTTGCGATCGGCCACGGCGGGCAGCGGATCGGCGGGCTTGCCCGACAGGTCGGACATGACCCCCATCACGAAGGGCAGTTGCACCTTCTTTTCTGCGCCGTACAACTCGACGTCGTACTCGATCTGCACGCGGGGCGCGCGGTTGCGCGATACAAACTTTTGTCCGCTCATGGAATGACTCCGTTTCAATGACCGTTAAGCTCAACGAACCACATTACAACACTGGCGCAAGGCCGTGGGACCCCTCTAAAGGGGTCCCTAAATCTTAGGGGGCCCCCCAAAGGGATCAATACCCACCGCCGCCTCCGGCCACGGTATCGGGGTCCACCCCCATGATCTTGGCGACCTCGTTCAGCGCCTCGGGCGCCAGCTCCTTGACGAGCTCGAGGAAGTTCTTATCGATCAGGCGCTGGGCGCGGCGCAGCAGCAACTGGGCCGGGCTGGTGGGCTCGGTGCGTTCCAGGTACTGACAGACCAGGTCGATGGCCTTGATCGCGTCTTCGCGGGTGTCGATCGAGTCGCCGATGCCGCCACCGCTGCTTCGACCGCCCCGGCGTGGTGCGCTGGCGACCTCGTCGCTGCCGTCGTCGCCACCCAGGCTGCCCAGCAGGCTGTCGAGGTCGTCCAGTCCACCGCTGTCATCGGCGCTTTCCTGGGGCGTCACGCGCACCAGGCCGGACAGCATGTCCTTGAGCGTGTCGAACGACGGCGCGCGTCCGTAACCGACGCGATCCTGCAACAGGCTGATCAGGGCATCGACCTCATCGGAGGCGCGCTGGCCCAGGTCCTTGAGGGTGTCGTCCTCGGCGATGGCCGCTTCCAGCATCTGCTCGATGGAGTCGGTGCTCATGGGCGACTCGTCTTCGCGGGCCGGGAATTTCTCGAGCGCGACCTCGATGTCGCGGACGGAGAGCTGGCCCACGGCGCGGCTGCGGAAGACCAGGGCCTGGCGGACGTCGCCCAGCGCCAGGGCGGTGTCCTCGAACTGCGCCAGCACGTTCAGCCGGGCATAGGCGTCGCCGTCGTCGGGATCGGGCTTGGGATGGACGTCGTCCCAGTAGCGCTCCAGCAGTTCGCGCACCAGCCGCAGGGTGTGCGGCAGGGAGGACAGGCCTTCGCGGTGCAACTGGGCGCGGCCCCACAGCACGGCCAGGCGGATGTCGCGGGTGCGGCTGAACAGCTCTTCGGCCTTGTCGTTGACCGTGCCCCAGTCGGGAGGCTCGGCGGCCGAGAACTGGGTTTCGGGCTTGCCTTCGGCAGCCTTGTTCAATTCGAGGAAATCGTTGTCGTATTCCAGGTCGTCGCCGCAGGGAGGATCTCCGAGGGGCTCCAGCCAGGCATCGACTTGGGCAGCGCTGTCACTCATGGTTGGCCGTGTGAATGGATGGGTTGCAGGAATGCGTGAGAAAACCGGTGGACTGTAGCGCTGCGTTGTGAACATGCCGTGTGTCGGCACGGTTCGCATGGTGTGACCAGCCATCCGGGGGGTCAATCCTACGATTTAGATGAAGGCATCCCACGGAGCCAACTTGCCGGGAAGCCACACCTTAAAAAATGGACCGGCAAGGCCCCGCTTTACCGGCGGTTGACAGCGGCGGTGGGCTCCTACAGTAGCGGCTTCCGATCCACGTCAAACGCCAAGGAGCTCCGCGATGACGCACACCCCCAGCCTTCTCTCGCATCGCCTGCTGGCCGCCATCGCCATGACGGGCCTGGCCGCCGCCGCGCACCTGCCTGCACAGGCCGGCGAGGCCTACGGGGCCGTGGGTTTTCCCGGAGTGATGGCCGGCTACGCGCAGCAGGTCGATCCGCGCGTGGTGTTGCGGGCCGACTACGCCTCGCTGGGCACGCACAACAAGGATGGCGAGCGCGAAGGCATCAACTACAAGGGCAAGCTCAAGCTGGCGCGGGTGGGCCTGTTCGCGGACTATTTCCCGACGGGCAACGGCTTTCGGCTGACGGGCGGCCTGACCTTCAACGACATGTCGCTCAAGCTGCGCTCGAACATGCCGGCCGGCAGCGCGATCAACGTGGGCGGCACGAACTACGTCGCCACGGGCAACGAGTACCTCAACGCCGACGTCAAGATCCCGAAGGTGACCCCCTACCTTGGCATCGGCTGGGGCCACCACAGCCGCACGCCGGGCTGGGGCTTCCTGGCCGACGTGGGCGTGTCCATCGGCAAGGCCAAGCTGGATGTGGACACCAACCTGGCCTCCTACGGGGTGTCGCAGGCCGACATCGACCGCGAGGTCGAGGACCTGCGCGACGACGTGGGCAAGGTGCGCGTGGTGCCCCAGGTGAGCCTGGGCGTGAGCTATCGCTTCTGATTTTCGAGATCGCCCCTCGGGGGCATCGGGCAATGCCGGGCGCCCTCCCCGCCCGGCCGGCCACCTGGGCTTTCGCCATCGGTCGCCGTTGGGAGGCAGACAAACCAGGTGTTCCGTCACGCACACGGGCCGGCAGGGGATCTCCCCGCCGGCCCGTTCCTTTTTCGCGTTTTTCCAGATGACCCAGGGGAAACCCTGGCGGCAGATGCATCAAGAAGTTTCACGAGTGGCCGACAAGCCTCTCATGGCAGTAACAAACACATCGAAGTCGCACCTGACCGTGGTGGGAGCGCCTCAGGCGATCCACGGTCCCAACCCCGCCCTCGCGGCCACAGGCCCCGGCCACGCGCCTGCGACCGCCGACGGCGAGGAAGCGCGCGAGGCCGCGACCTCGCGCGCGCCGCACCCGGACGCACACCAGCCTGCCGGCCCCGTGTCGACGCTGCTGCTGGGCGACGACTGGAAGCAGCGCCTGCGCACGCGCCGCTCGCTGGGCGGCGCGGCCGTCTATGCGCTGTTCGCCATCGTGATCAACCTGGCGGCCAACCAGGGCTGGCTGCCCACGGTGCCGGTGCACCAGGTCAGCTTCGTGCTGCTGGGCATGGTCGCCGTGTTCTATGGCCTGCTGCGCAGCGGGCTGAACCGCCAGTTCAAGGACCCGTCGCTGACGATGCCGCAGATCCTGCTGCCAGCCACGGTGGCGGCCTGGATGTACACCTTCAGCGGGCCGCTGCGCGATGGGGTGCTGGTCATCCTGGCGCCGGTGCTGCTGTTCGGCTTCAACCACCTGCGGCCATCGAAGGTGCGGCTGCTCAGCGGCTACGTGCTCGCGCTGATGGGTGTGGTGATGATCAGTCTGGTCCACCACGATCCCAAGAGCTACGACATGGGCAAGGAGCTGGTGCGCTTCATGCTGGTGGCCGTGGTGGTGGTGACGATGTGGCAGTACACGGCCAACGACACCGAAGAGAGCTCGGGCCTGCTGCACGCCCTGGGCGTGCTGCTGTTCACCGAGGATCCGAAGCAGCGGCTGCGCATCCAGCGCTACATGATGGCGGCGGCCAACTTCGTGATCTGCACCATCGTGCTGGCCTATGCGGTGAGCACGGGCGCGGTGAACGAGACCGCCGGCTGGTGGCTGGGCACATACATGATGGCCAACGTGGCGGTGTTCTACGCGCTGCTGCGCACGGGCCTGAACCTGCACTTCTCGGATCCGTCGCTGACGCTGCCCCAGATCATGGTGGCGCTGACCTGCGTGGTCTGGTCCTACGCGATCCTGGGCGAGTCGCGCGGCGCGGCGCTGATCCTGCTGGCCCTGGTCCTGATGTTCGGCATGTTCAACCTGACGGCGCGCCAGACGCGCATGGCGGCCTTCTTCGCGCTGTGCAGCCAGGGCCTGACGATGCTGTTCATGGCGACGCTGGCGCCCGAGCGCTTTCCGGTGCGCCAGGAGATGGTGAATTTTCTGTTCGCGTGCACCTCGCTGCCGACGATCTCGGTGCTGTCGGGCCAGCTGACCACGCTGCGCCACCGCCTGCAATCGCGCAAGGAAGAGCTGGCCCACGCGCTGGAGCGCATCCAGACCCTCGCCACGCGCGACGAGTTGACGGGCCTGTTCAACCGGCGCCACATGATGGAGACGCTGTCGCTGCAGAAGAAGTTCAGCGACCAGGGCGGCAGGATCTTCTGCGTGGGCATCCTGGACATCGACCACTTCAAGAACGTGAACGACACGCACGGCCATGGCGTGGGCGACGAGGTGCTGCGGCACTTCGCGCAGCATGCGCAGTCGGTGATGCGCGATTCGGACGTGATCGCGCGGTGGGGCGGCGAGGAGTTCCTGCTGATGCTGACCGATTGCAGGCTGGACCAGGCCGAGGCCGGGCTGGAGCGGCTGCGCGAGGTGATCAACGCGGCGCCGATGTCGGACACGGTGAGTGGCCTGCGCGTGACCTTCTCGGCCGGGCTGACCGAGCAGCGCTATGAAGAGACGCTGGACCAGACCAT
The DNA here is from genome assembly GCA_019112875.1 of Candidatus Aquabacterium excrementipullorum. Classification (GTDB taxonomy): domain Bacteria; phylum Pseudomonadota; class Gammaproteobacteria; order Burkholderiales; family Burkholderiaceae_C; genus Aquabacterium; species Aquabacterium excrementipullorum. Next base: position 17,225 of record DXIO01000006.1, on the reverse strand, counting down.
AGAGCGGGCCGACCAGGCGCTCTACCGCGCCAAGCGGGGTGGGCGCAACCGGACGTCGGCGAGCTGAGCAGCGGTGCGGCGCGGTGCTCGCCGCCGGGCTTCACCGGTGGCGCGCGTTCAGGCGGCGGGCGCCAGCACCTTCAGCAGCCAGGCGTTGAGGTCGGCCACCTCCTCGGCGCAGACCGAGTGCGGCATGGCGTAGTCGTGCCATTCGACCTGGTAGCCCAGGCCGGTCAGCGTTTCGCGGGCCTGCTGGCCGCGCGCGATGTTGACGACGTCGTCATGGCGGCCATGCGCGATGAACACAGGCACATCCGCGTTGGCCGGGCTGCGCTCCGCCGCCAGCGTGGTCGGCAGCGGCAGGTAGCCCGACAGGCCCACGACGCCGGCCAGACGATGGCCATGGCGCAGGCCCGTGAGCAAGGACATCGCGCAGCCTTGCGAGAACCCCATCAGCACGGTGCGCGAGGCCGGCACGCCACGCGCCTGCTCGCGCGCCAGCAGCGCCTCGACATCGGCGATGGACTGGCGCAGGCCGGCTTCGTCTTCCGGGCCGCGGCCGCCCATGGCCAGGATGTCGTACCAGGCGCGCATGGCGTGGCCGCCGTTGATGGTGACGGGACGCACCGGCGCATGGGGGAACACGAAGCGCACAGGGCCGATGGATGACAGGTCCAGCTCGTCGCAGATGGGCACGAAGTCATGGCCGTCGGCACCAAGGCCGTGCAGCACGATCAGGGTGGCGGCGGGCGGAACGCCGGGGTCGATGTCGAGGGTGTCGAGTGCCATGCTCAATCCAGGGTCAAAGCAAGATGCCATGCTACCGGGGAACGCTCAGCACCACCGGCGACGGGCCTGCCGCCCAGGTGCGCAGCGTGTCGCCAAAGCCGCCCCGCGCACGGGCATCGGTGCGCGCGCTGGTCATCACACGGGGCGCGGCGCTCCAGGCGATCGTGGCGCCGCTGCGCTGCAGGGCCTCGACCAGGGCCACGTCCTCGCTGCATGCCAGGGGCTCGAAGCCACCGGCACGCTGGTAGGCCTGCGCGCACACCCCCAGGTTGGCGCCATGGATGTGGCGGTGGCCATCGGCATCGCGGTAGTGCTGCTCGAAATGGCGGCGCACCTGCTGGCTTCGATCGCCGTGAGGCGACCAATCGGCCACCTCCACCGAGCCACACACGGCCTGTGCCCCCAGCCGCAATTGCGCCATCAGCCAGCCTGGCGAGGCCACGGTGTCGGCATCGGTGAAGGCCAGCCAGCGGGCACCGGCCTGCAGCAAGTGACGGGCACCGGCGGCACGGGCGGCACCGACGTTGCGGGCCTGCACCTGCAGCACGTCCACGGGATGCTGGATCGCCACCGCGTGCGAACCATCGCTGCAATCGTCCAGCACCACCGCCACACGGACTGGTTCGCCCAGTAGCTCGGGATGCCGGGCCGCTTCGAGCACGGCGTGCAGGCAGGCGTGGAGGCAGGCCTCTTCATTGTGCGCGGGAATGACGACGCCGATCATGCGTCGGCGTCGGGCTCGGTGGCGCGGGCCACCGAGGGGCCGCCTGGCGACCAGACGTCCAGCAGGAAATCCTCCTCCTGGTGATGGACCATGCGCGTCCAACCAGGGTGATCCCCCAGCAGCGCATGAAGGGCGTCGGTGGTGTGGCGGCGGTCCGGGAAATCGGGGCGCCAGTGGCAGGCGACCAGACAACCCTTGGGCGCGAGGCTGTCGCCACAGGCCTGCGCCAGCGCCTGTAGATCAGCATGGGAGATGTAGTAGGCCCACTCGCTGACGACGATGAGGTCGAAGCGACCCGATGGCCAATCGGCCGGCAGGGCCTGCCGCACCACGCTCACGTGGCTGGCCGCTCCCTGGCGGGCCAGGTGCGCCTGCGTGATGCGCACGGCCGTCTCGGAGGCATCGCTGGCCAGCAGCTCGTCGCAGCGCTCGGCCAGGGCCGATGTCAGGGCGCCGGTGCCGCAGGCTGTCTCGAAGGCCCGGCCGTAACGGCGATGGGGCAAGGCCGCCAGCAGCAAGGCCTGCTTGCGCTGCTCATACCAGCGCGTGTGCACCTGCCATGGATCGGCATCACGCCGGTAGAGGTCATCGAAAAAGTCGGGCCGCTGCGTCACCAGATGCGCACCCGCGATCAGCGGAAGAACACTTCGAAAGGCCGCAGCACGCGCGCCAGCGCGCTGGCGGGCAGCACGCAGCCCACCTCACTGGAAGGATCGGGCCGGGTCTGGCTGGTGAAGGCGTGCACGGCCAGGCGTTTGCGTTGCTCCAGTTCGGGCGACAGCGGCAGGCGGCAGGCGCGTGACCAGGGCAGGCGCGGATCGCCCGGGCGGGCCCAGTGCCAGGCCCACACGGGCATCTCGATCAGGCGGGCACCCGTCTGGGCGCAGGCCTTGGCACAGGCGCGGCCGGTGGCTTCGTGGTCCGGGTGGCCGTCCAGCCGCCAGGTGGTGATCACCACGTCACCCGGGCGCAGTTGCGGTGCCAGTTGCAGCGCGAGCGCGTCTTCCATACTGGCGATGTCGCCGTCGGGCAGGCCCAGGCGATGCAGGCGGATGCGGGACAAGCCCAGCAGGGCCAGCGCCTTCACGGTTTCCAGCGGGCGCTCCAGTGCGAGGCGCTCGGGTGGCCAGCGGCGCGAACCGGGGTGGCTGGCGGTGCCATCGGTGACGGGCACGATCAACAGCTCGCGGCCCCCCTGGGCCAGTTGCGCCATCAGGCCGCCGGCGCCCAGCACCTCGTCGTCCGGATGCGGTGCCACGACAACGGCGCGGCTGCCCCGGGGCACGAGCGACTCCAGCGTGGTCACGGGCAAACCGCCCAAGTGCTTGCAGTGGCGCCATGCCGATTCGGGTGTGCCGCGGCCTTCGATGCGCGGCGCCTGGGGTGCGGGACGCACCACCGGCGCGAGCGTCTCGATTCGTTCCATCACAGCGGCCATGGGGTCTCCTCCAACATCATCAGATCGGTGCCGAGCGTGGCCTGGTCACGTTCGGCATGGCTTTGGCGCATGAACACGGGCAGGTCGGCCACCAGGTGGGCGATGTGCGCGTCTCGGCACAGGGGGGCGGCGCCCAGGGCGCGCGGCACGGCATGCAGGACATGCGTGGCGGCGTCTTCCGCCACCAGGCGCGCGCGCAGGGCCACGAGGCGGGCATTGCGTTCGGGGTGGGCGTCGATCCAGGCAGCGGCGTCATGCAGCACGGCGGCGGCACTGGACAAGGCCACGTCCACCGTGCCCAGGTGGGCCCGCCGGTGCAAGGTGCCTTCGTCGGGTGTTCCCGGGCCGTCCGCGGCACGCTCGGCCTTGTCCCGGCAGGCGGCGCGCAGCACCTCGCCCAGGGCCGCGGCGGCGCCGTACCAGCACGCGGCGATGCCCGCGCCGCCGTGCCAGAAGCCCGGCCGGGCCACGTAATCGCCCTTGGCCCCGATCTGCACACCACGCGCGGCGTTGAAGCGCACATCGACGCTGGCGGTGGCGGCCATGCCCACGGCCTGCCAGCCCTGGTCGCTCACGGCCACGCCGGGCTGGTCCAGCGCCACGGCGGCCAGGATGGCTTCACCGGCGTCGTTCCAGGCGCTGACCAGCGCATGGCTGAGCGATGCGGCGCCGGAACACCAGGCCTTCAGGCCGTGCAAGGTCACGGTGCCATCGGGCGACGGCGCAGAGGCATGCAGGCGGGCATCGGGTGCCTCGGCGCACCACACGCCCCAGGTGCTGCCGGCGGCCGGCGTGGGGGCGCCCAGTTCGGCCAGGATGGCGTGCGCGTCGGTATGGCCTTCGAACAGCTTGGCCAGGCTCAGATCGTGCGAAGCCACGGCGGCCAGCATGCGCCAGCGTTGCAGCGTGGCCCCCTGGCCAGGCAATGGCAGGTTGGCCAGATCGGCATCGACCAGGGCCTGCAGAACCTCGCCAGGCGAGGCCGACCCGGGCGCTCGCGCACGCATCGCCAGGTGAGCCCGCAGTGCACGAAGGCGCGCCGGCCCGTCATCGGGAGGCAGCAGGGACCGTGACATCAACGCGCCCCGGCCCACCGCGCCGGGCAGGGGCGGGCGGGCTTCAAGGAGAGCGGATCGAGGGTCATGGCGGGGCCGCGCGGTCGGGGAGGTCGGATGGGAAGCCCATCATCCCGGCCTGAGGGCGGCTTGCCCATCAGTCAATGGTGCATGCACGTGTCGGCCGATGCCTACACGGCCGCACCGTCGCACGCGTCAGGTCAACCGCGGATCAGCAGACGCTCGAAGTCATCGGGCGGCATCGGCCGGGCGAACAGGTAGCCCTGCCCCAGGTCGCAGCCCACGCTGGAGAGCAGCGCGCACTGCTCTGCCGTTTCCACGCCTTCGGCGATCACCGTCATGCCCAGGTCGTGCGCCATGGCGACGATGGCCCGGCACAGCACCATGCCTGTCGAGCCCGGCGTCAGGTCGCGCACGAAAGCCTGGTCGATCTTGAGGTGATCGATGGCGAAGGCCTGCAGGTAAGACAGCGACGAATAGCCTGTGCCGAAATCATCGAGCGACACGGCCATGCCGGCGGCACGCAGGTGGGCCAACTGGGCCACGACCTCGTCGGTCGCGTCGAGCAGCACGCCTTCGGTGATCTCGACGGCCAGCGCATCGCCGGGCAGGCCGATGGCGCGCAGGTGCTCGGCCCAGTCGTTCTGGCGGCCACCGCCTTCACGAAACTGCACCGGCGACTTGTTGACGCTGATCTGGAAATCCGGATGGAAGAGCGAGCGCCAGCGCAGGGCCTGGCCGGCGGCCTGGCGGAACACCCAGTCGCCGATCTCGTCGATCTGGCCGCTGGATTCGGCGATGGGGATGAACACCGACGGGCCGATCGGGCCCAGGATGGGATGGTTCCAGCGCAGCAGGGCCTCGGCCTTGTGCACCTCGCCCGTGGCCAGCGTGACGATCGGTTGGTAAACGACGCTGAGCTGGCCGTCCTGCAGAGCGCCACGCAGGTCGGTGGCCACACGCATGTGCAGCTGGGCCGCGGCCTCCATCTCGGCGGTGAAATGGCAGAAGCGCCGGCGGCCCGCGTCCTTGGCGGCGTACAGGGCCTGATCCGCCTGCTTGAACAGCGCCTCGATGGCCGTGCCGTCGCGCGGGGCCTGGGTGATGCCGATGCTGGCCGACACGTAGGCCCGCTCGCCCTTGAGCTGGAAGGGCTGCACCAGTCGGTCGATGATGGCCTGGGCGACGCGGTCCACGCGCTCGGCCGCCGCCAGACCCGGCATCACCACGGTGAATTCGTCGCCACCCAGGCGGGCCACGGTGTCGGCATCGCCCACGCACTGGCGGATGCGGCGCGCCGCCTCGACCAGCAGCAGGTCGCCCAGGTGGTGGCCCAGCGTGTCGTTGACCTCCTTGAAGTGGTCCAGGTCGATGAAGAGCAGCGCCACGGGCTGGCCGTCGCGCGCGCTGGCGGCCAGGGCCTGCTCCAGGCGTTGGCGCAGCAACTGCCTATTGGGCAGGCCGGTCAGGCCGTCGTAATGGGCCTGCTGCCAGATCAGCGCTTCGGCTTTCTTGCGGGCACCGATGTCGCGGGCCACCCAGGCCACATGGCGCGCGTCGCCGTGGTCGTCCAGGATGGGGGTGATGTCCAGCTCCAGCCAGAAGGCACCGCCCGCACGGTCATGCACCACCAGTTCGATGCGGATGGCCGAGCCGGCGCGCAGGGCCTCGTCGATGCGGGCGCGGTCGTTGGCGGCCGTGTCGGGGCCATAGAGCAAGGTGTGCGGCTGCCCGATCACCTGCTCGCGCGGGTAGCCCGTACGGCGCAGGAAGGCCTCGTTGACGAAGGCGATGCGCGCGTACGGCGGCGCCTGCGCATCGCGCGCGGTGATCATCACCAGGTCGTTGATGCGGGCGGCGGCGGCCCCGGTGAGGTGCAGCTCCTGGTTGGCCGCGCTCAGGGATTCGGCGATCTCGCGGTGGCGTGCCAGCGTGCGCTCCAGGCCCGCCAGCAAGGCCGCGCAGGACAAGGTGATCATCGCGCCCACGAACGCGAAGTTCACCGTCACCACCGACCACTTGACGATGGGCTGGTCGTCGAAGCCCGGCGTGGGGAACTGCGCATCGCCCAGCCAGCCCACCACGAACAGCGTCAGCGAGCTGCCCACCAGCGCCAGCAGGGCCGGCCGCATGCCCAGCATCAGCGCGGCCATGGCCGGGAAGGCCAGCAGGTAGATCTGGCTGACCGGGCCCACGGTGAACATCAGCCACAGCCCGACCACGTAGGTCAGTGCCAGCAGGCTCCACACGCGCAGGCGGTAATCCAGCGAGCGGCGGCGCCAGACGAAGGCCACCCAGGCCAGCACCACGATGTCCATCACGCCGACCGACGGGTGCCCCTGCATGAAGGCCACGATGGCGCTGGGCACGGCCGCCACCGATCCCAGCACCAGCACGACCGTGAGGATGGCGGCGAGCAGGCGTTCGCGCCAATGGCGCATGTCCATCGGGATCTGGCGGTGGGCCAGCAGGCTCTCTCGGATCGATCGCAGCACGCTCAACGACGACTCCCCCCTCACGTCTGTGCGTGATCAGCGCGTCGGTTCTGGATGGCCTTGGTGGCGGGCGCGCAGTAGCCGGATGCACGCCGGTTGCGCGCACCTCATCTGCTTTATCGGCGCAGATGGCGCGTGGTTGAGCCTGTGCTTGAGCGGGAAAGCCTCAGGTCTTGGCGGTGGAGCGCTTGGCCGCGCCTGTGGCAGGGGCTGCGGGCCGGCGGTGATCGTCCTTGCCATTGGGCGCCATCGGCATCCCTTCTTCATCGATGGAGTGGGCTTCCTTGTGCGCACCCGAGGTCTTGGCGCGCTCGGCCAGCTGCGTGTAGAACTCGGCCAGTTCGCGCAGATCCTGTTCGCACATGCTTTCGATGCCGATCATGCGGTTGCTGGCCTCGCGGTGGGCCGCGAGCAACTCGTTGAGCTTGAGGTGGATGGCCACACTGTCCTTGTTCTGGCTCTGCTGGATCAGGAACACCATCAGGAAGGTGACGATGGTGGTGCCCGTGTTGATCACCAGTTGCCAGTTCTCGGAGAAGCCGAACAGGGGCCCGGAGATGGCCCAGGTCAGCACCAGCGCCACGGCCATCGAGAACACCACGGGCGAGCCGGCCCAGCGCGTGACGCTGGCGGCGAAGCGGTCGAAGGCCGACAGCACGCTCGAATGCGACACGTGCGTGAGGCTGTTGGTGGTGGGCATCGAGCCCAGGGCGTGGCCAATGTGCTTGAGCGAAGGGCGTTGGCGGGCGTGCTGCTTCATGGCGGACGTCGGGCGATCTTGAGGACATCTCATCTTGCGCACGCTGCGCCCGCGCGGGAATCAGCGGACTGCGCGGTGTCTTGTCGGCCAGCGCCTACGGGCCCAGGCCCCCATGAGCCCCACTCCATCGCGGCGAGCCACCCATTAACCCCACAACCAAATCAAGTTTTTGGAGCGCCTCGCCGTTTTAAGACGACTGGTCATATAGTTTGTCCATGCCCCGCACCGCCGATCCCACCGACATCCCGCGCCGACTGGCCGAGGCCGGCTATGCGCTGTTCCAGCAGAACGGCTACAACGCGACCGGCATCCAGCAGATCACGGACAAGGCCGGCGTGCCCAAAGGCTCGTTCTACAACCATTACGAGAGCAAAGAAGCCTTCGCGGCCCAGGTGCTGCGCAACTACGGCAAGTGGATGAGCGCCGCCTGGAATGCCAGCCTAAAGGACGCGCCCGCCTCGCCCCTGGCCACGCTGCACCACGTGTTCGCGCAGTTCATCAGCCACCACGAGACGCAAGGCTGCCAGGGCTGCCTGGTGGGCAACTTCGCCGCCGAGGTGGCCGAGGCCAGCGAGCCCTGCCGTGTCGAGCTGGCGACCGTGCTGGACGACTGGCGCGAGCGCATGGCCGGGCTGATCACGCAGGCCCAGCAGGCGGGCGAACTGCGCAAGGACATCGACGCGGCCACGCTGGCCAACTTCTTCTGGGACGCCTGGGAAGGTGCCGTGCTGCGCAGCAAGATCGCGCGCAACGTGCAACCCCTGCGCGACGTGCTGCGCCTGCTGCTGGACGGCTTCTACCTGCCGTGAGTTAAGCCCTCTCCTCTTCCATCAAACACCTTCTTGGTGGCTTCTGGCAACAGGGGCCGCCCGGTTTCCTGCCGCCTGTTCGCGGCGTTTCTCACCGGTCTCATCACCTGACCTGCATCCACGGAGTTCCGACATGGCAACCCAAGATCAAAACCAAGAACCGCTGTTCCAGCCCTTCAAGCTCGGCAACATCACCCTGTCCAACCGCATGGCCATGGCCCCGCTGACGCGCAACCGCGCCGAAGCCGGCAACGTGCCCGGCCCGATGACCATCGAGTACTACGCCCAGCGCGCCTCGGTCGGCCTGATCATCGCCGAAGCCACCCAGGTGTCGGCCCAGGCCCAGGGCTACAACGCCACGCCCGGCGTGCACACGCCCGAGCAGATCGCCGGCTGGCGCAAGGTGACCGACGAGGTGCACGCCCGGGGCGGCCGCATCTTCGTGCAGCTGTGGCACACAGGCCGCATGTCGCACACCGCCTTCCAGCCGGGTGAAGAAGCCCCCGTGGCGCCGTCGTCCATCCGCGCGCAGGCCAAGACCTTCATTCCCGGCGCCGGCTACGTGGACACCTCGCTGCCCCGCGCGCTGGAAACCGCCGAGATCGCCGGCATCGTCAATGACTTCCGCACCGCGGCGCGCAACGCCATCGAGGCCGGCTTCGACGGCATCGAGATCCACGGCGCGCACGGCTACCTGCTGGACGCCTTCCTGCGCGACGGCTCCAACAAGCGCACCGACGAATACGGCGGCTCCATCGAGAACCGCTCGCGCTTCCTGCTCGAAGTGATGGCCGCCGTGGTCGCAGAGATCGGCGCCGACAAGGTCGGCATCCGCCTGTCGCCCGTGTCGCCCGTGAACGATTCGAGCGAAAGCAATCCGCAACCCCTGTTCGAGCACGTGGTGCGCGAACTGGAGAAGATCAAGCCCGTGTACATCCACGTGGTCGAAGGCCACACCGGCGGCCCGCGCGACAACGCCCCGTTCGACTACGAGGCCCTGCGCAAGCTGTACAGCGGTGTCTGGATGCTCAACAACGGCTACGACAAGGCCATGGCCAATGAGGCCATCGCCAGCGGCAAGGGCGACCTGGTGTCCTTCGGCCGCCTGATGATCACCAACCCCGACCTGCCGCGCCGCTTCAAGGAAAACGCGCCGCTCAACGAGCTGTTCAAGGACGCGCCCCTGTACGGTGGCGTCGGCCCGCACGGCTACACGGACTACCCGGCCCTGGCTGGCTAAGTCTCGCGGCGCGGACCTCGGTGGGCTGGCTTCGGTCAGCCCACCAGCCGCAGCATGGCAGACAGCACGGGCGTCAGCAGCACCAGCGCGATGCCCGAGAAGATCATCACCAGGCTGGCGATGGCGCCCTGCTCGGGGCCCATCTGCCACGCCTTGGCCGTGCCCACGCCGTGGGCCGCCGCACCGAAGGCCGCGCCTTCGGACACCGGGTGGCGGATGCCCGCCCACCACAGCCAGCCCTGCCCCACCAGCATGCCGAACACGCCGGTCACCAGCACGGCCAGCACCGCCAGTTCGGGCTGACCGCCCAGCGCCTGGGCCGCCGGCATCGCGAACGGTGTGGACACCGAACGCGGCAGCAGGCTCAGCATCACCTCGTGCGGCAGATCCAACCCCAGTGACAGCAGCCAGGAGCTGCCCACGCCCACCACCACGCCCGTGAGCACACCGGCCGCCAGGGTGATGGGGTAGCGCGCGATCAGGCGGCGCTGCTGGTAGATGGGCAGCGCGAACGCCACCGTGGCCGGGCCGAGCAGCCAGGTCAGCCAGCGTGTCTGCGACCAGTAGGCCTCGTACGTGGTGCCGGTGAACAGCACCAGCGCCAGCAGCAGCAAGGGCGCCACCAGAATGGGCGAGAGCCACACGCGTGGATGGCGGATGAACAGCGCCTTCGAGCCCAGGTACAGCAGCACGGTCGTGGTCAGCCAGGCCAGGCCTGTCCACAGCGGCGTGCCCATGGTGTGCGTTGCGTTCATAGGCGGCCCTTTTGCAAGGCCTCGTCTTCACCCGCATCGATCAACGCGATGGGCGCGTGCGGCATCGGCTGGGCGCGGCGACGGCTCTCCCACCGGATCGCGCGCTCGACCACCGTGGCCACGGCCAGCATCACCACCAGCGTGCCCACCACGATCACCAAGGCCAGCTTCAAGCCGGCCGGGCCCAGCAACTCGGGGTGATGCAGCACCGCCATCAGCGGCGGCGTGAAGAACAGCAGCATTTCGCCCAGCAGCAGGCGGGCGCCCGACTCGATGCGCGCTTGCGGCAAGCAGCCGGCCAGCAGCAGCGCCGTCACCACGAACAGGCCGACCACGCCACCGGGCAGCGGCAGGTGCAGCAGCTTGGCCAGCGCATCGCACGCCCACCACACGGCCATGAAAAAGCCCGCCTGGATCAGGGCGGGCATGACGATGGACGGCTTGGGCATGGTGGTACTGCGGGAACGGAACGCCCCACGAATTTTAAGGGTTGCCCCTAAACCCGAGACTCGGCGTCGGCCATGTCCCGAACTGCCAAGCCTTGTCGGCCCAACCCCTCGCCCAAGTGACCCGCCCAACGGCACGGCGATACTGTCGCCCCATGAACACCACCCTGCCCGGCCCGGACGGCCAGCTGCGTTGCCGCTGGTGCGCCAGCGCGCCGGAGTTCCTGCCCTACCACGACACCGAGTGGGGCTTCCCCGTGAAGGACGACCGCCGCCTGTTCGAAAAGCTCAGCCTGGAGGGCTTTCAATCCGGCCTGAGCTGGCGCACCATCCTGGCCAAGCGCGAGCACTTCCGCACGGTTTTTCACGGCTTCGACTTCGACCGCGTGGCGCGCTTCACCGCGCGCGATGTCGAGCGCCTGCTCAAGGACGAAGGCATCGTGCGCCATCGGGGCAAGATCGAAGCCACCATCCACAACGCCGCCCGCGCGCAGGAGATGGTGCAGCAACACGGCTCGATCGCCGCTTTCATGTGGCAATACGAGCCCCAGCCCGAAGACCTGCCCGCGCCGCGCACCGCCTCCACCTCGGCCGCCTCCATCGCCCTGTCGAAGGATCTGAAAAAGCGGGGCTGGAAGTTCGTCGGGCCCACCACCGTCTACGCTTTCATGCAGGCCATGGGCCTGGTCAACGATCATGCCGAAGACTGCACCGTCCGCGCCCGCGTCGAAGAAGCGCGCCGCCAGTTCAAGCGCCCGGCGCCAGGCTGAGCTGCAGGCCCCCATCCCGGGGTGGACAACTCGGACTTAGTTGACAGAACCGAGCGATCCCCCGGGTGTCCAAGGCGGATGTCCTGTGTGACGATTCGCTCCGAACCGGGTTGTCCGGTGGAGCAGTTGTCCCAATTTCCGATGCTTGGCCATCGCCTTCCCTCGTTTTCCCAACCTTTGCGTGGCCTGGCTGTCAGCGACAAGCACCGCCGCCGGGTGAAGGCTTTGCTGCTGTTTGGCAGCACCATGTGCATCGTGCTGGGGCTGGGCTGGGGCGGCTATTACCTGCTCAAGGCCAAATGGCTGCTGATGGGCATGGACGCGGCCCTGGCCGCCATCGGCGTGGTCGCCATGGTCTGCACGCTGACCGAGCGCACCCGCCTGGCCGCGCTGCTGTCGGTGCACACCCTGCTGGTCGTGGTCTGCATCATCTGCCTGTTCGACACGCCCATCGCCGGCGTGGCGCGCTCGGCCCACATGCACCTGCTGACGGTGGCCGCGGCCGCCTACCTGCTGTTCCGCGGCGAAAACGCCTACCTGCGGCTGGGCCTGCCGCTGGCCTGCTTCGTGGCCTGCCTGGTCTTCGCGGGCACCGACATCGGCATCACCAACCCGGCCCTGCAGCCGCCGCCCGAGACCCGCGCCATCACCGTGTGGATCAACAACGCCACCTGCTTCATCAGCATCGCGATGGTGCTGGCGATCATGCAGTCGGACGTGGCCGCGCGCAACGCCATCGAGGACGACCTGCGCACCGCGCTGGCCCAGGGCCACTTCAGCCTGCACTACCAGCCCCAGGTGCGCGAGGACGGCCGCGTCATCGGCGCCGAGGCCCTGCTGCGCTGGGAACACCCGCAGCGCGGCATGATCCTGCCGGGCAAGTTCATCTCGCTGGCCGAGGAGACCGGCCTGATCGTGCCCATCGGCGACTGGGTGCTGCGCAAGGCCTGCGCGCAGCTGCTGGCCTGGGCGCAGGATCCGCGCACGGCCGGGCTGTCGCTGTCGGTCAACGTCAGCGCCTCGCAGTTCCGCCAGCCGGATTTCGTCGCGCAGGTGCTGGACATCGTGCACCGCAGCGGCATCGAGCCCTCGCGCTTGAAGCTCGAACTCACCGAGAGCATGCTGGTCAAGGACGTGGATGAAGTGGTGCGCAAGATGGGCGAGCTGCGCGCGCACGGCGTGGCCCTGTCGCTCGACGACTTCGGCACCGGCTACTCGTCGCTCAACTACCTCAAGCGCCTGCCGCTGGACCAGCTCAAGATCGACCAGAGCTTCGTGCGCGATCTGCTGAGCGACCCGAACGACATGGCCATCGTGCGCACGCTGGTGTCGCTGGGCCGCAGCCTGAACCTGATGCTGATCGCCGAAGGCGTCGAGACGCGCGAGCAGTTCGCCTGGCTGCGCGACAACGATTGCCTGGCCTACCAGGGCTACCTGTTCAGCAAGCCCTTGCCCATCGACCAGTTCGATGCCTTCGTGCGTGCGCCGCATAGCCACACGCCCACGCCGCCCTCGGCCGCGCCCAGCGTGCGCACCGTGACCGCCTGATCCTCCCTACAATCGCGCACTTCCCTCACAGGCATCGCGCAAGGAGGCCCGCATGGACACGGCTGGCGGCATCGACGTGGCAGGCATCCTCGCCACCGACACCTGGTACCGGGACCTGCCCGCATCGCTGCAGCAGGCCCTTGTGAAGATCGGCGTGCCGCGCCGGCTCCAGGCCGGCCAGCGCCTGTTCTCGCGCGGTGACGCCACCAACGGCCTGTACGCCGTGCTCGAAGGCCGGCTCGCGGCCATCGACGTCAGCGAGCACGGCGACGAATCCGTCCAGCTGCACCTGGAGCCCGTGAGCTGGTTCGGCGAGATGGGCCTGTACGACCGCCTGCCGCGCGTGCACCACATCCGCGCCGAGCAGGCCGCCACCGTGCTGTGGCTGAGCGACGTGCTGCTGCGCGAGCACCTCAAGCGCGAGCCCGAGCACTGGTTCCACTTCGGCCTGCTGCTCACGCAGAAGCTGCGCCTGGCGCTGTTCGTGCTGGAGGGGCGCAAGGTCGATTCCAACGACCTGCGCGTCGCGCGCATCCTGCTGATGCTGGCGCAATCGGCCCTGTCGGCCAAGGGCGAGACCAAGCAACGCGTCAGCATTCAGCAGCAGGAGGTGGCCGAGATGCTGGGCATGTCGCGCCAGACGGTGAACCAGGCCCTGCAGCGCCTGAAGGCCGAGGGCCTGCTGCAACTGGCGTACAACAAGGTCGAGATCACCGACCTGGAAGCGCTGCGCGCCAAGGTGCACTTCGAGAACTGGCTGCCGCTGATGCGCTCGGCGGATTGAAGCCGCTCAGGACGAGCGCATCTAGCGCTAACCCTAGCTCGCGCTTTCCCGCGGTCTGTCCAGAAATCGACACCGCTGAAGGCAGCGCGTGCGCACAGTCCATCCCCGCATCAACCACCTCATGGGGACAAGACATGCTCGAACAACAAGGCCGCACTTCCCGCATCGCCCACCACCACGGGCTCCGCGCCGCGCTGCTGTCGCTGGGCACGGCGCTGGTGACGCTGTCGGCGCCCATCGCCCACGCCGCCCCGCAAGCCTGGGCACCGCTGGCTTCGCCCGTGGCCGCCCCCGGCGCCGATCCCTTCTACACCGCCCCCTCCGACGCTGAACTGCAGGCCGCCCAGCCCGGCGACGTGCTGCGCTACCGCGAGATGAGCGCCAAGGCCTACTACCTCTTCCCCGTGAAGGGCCAGGCCTGGCAGCTGATGTACCGCAGCACCGACCACAAGGGCCGCCCCGTGGCCGCCGTCACCGCCGCGCTGCTGCCCTCGAACGCACCGGCCACGGGCCGCAAGCTCTATGTCTACAACACCGCCTACGACGCGCTCACGCTGAACTGCGCGCCTTCGTACCAGATCGCCAAGGGCACGGCGCTGGAGCAGGCCCTGATCCAGAGCGGCCTGAACAAGGGCTGGGTGGCCGTGGTGCCCGACTACGAAGGCCTCGAATCCTTCTGGACGGTGGGCCGCAACTCCGGCCAGGCCGTGCTCGATGCCATCCGAGCGGCCGAGCGCTTCCAGCCCCTGGGCCTCGGCGGTTCATCCACCCCGGCCGTGCTCACCGGCTACTCCGGCGGCTCCATCGCCAGCGCCTGGGCCAACGAGCTCTACCGCAGCTACGCGCCCGAACTCAACATCCGTGGCGTCGCCGCTGGCGGCATCCCCGTCGACGTGGGCAATGTGGCGCGCAAGGTCGATGGCAAGCTGTTCGCCGGCCTGTACATGGGCGCGGTCTCGGCCCTGGCCCGCGCGTACCCCGAGGTCGATGTGAACGCGCTGACCAACGACGAGGGCAAGGCCATGCTGGTCAAGATCCGCGACATGTGCGCTGGCCAACTGCTGGGTGGCCAGCCCGACGTGGTCGGCGCCTTCGCCGGCAAGAAGATGGCCACCTACACCACGGTGCCCGACCTGCTGGCCGTGCCGGCCGTGCAGCAGATCATCGCGGACAACCGCCTGGGCCAGCGCAAGCCCGGCGCGCCCACCTACCTCTACAACGGCCTGTTCGACCAGGTCATGCCCGTGGAGGACGTGAAGGGCCTGGTCGGCACCTACTGCGACCAGGGCGTGCCCACCACCTTCCGCCAGGTGCTCGGCGAGCACATCACCTCGGTGTTCCTGGGTTTCCAGGGCGCGTTCAACTACCTGGAGGCGCGCCTGGCGGGCAAGGCGATCGGCAGCACCAGTTGCAAGTGACGCGCACTTGAAAGCCTAGGGAAAGCCCGCAGCCACGGGCTTCCAGCCTCTCCATCAAAACCCGGACACTGGCGGGCTGCGCACCACGGCCCACGCCGGGCCCGCGCCCTGCCCCGTTCGGTATCCCATGCACGTCGCGCCCACCCACCTGAAGATCATCGCCTCGACACTCGATGTCGAAGGCTTCGATGCGGGCCGCGTGCTGCAACGCTGCGGCATCGATTCGGTCGATGCGCTGGAACAGCGCGGCGAGTGGATCCCGCTGGCGTTGTTCGACCAGGTGATGGCCGCCACGGTGCAGGCCACGGGCGATCCGAGCTTCGGCCTGGTGGTCGGCAAGAGCATCGCGATGCTGCAGTTCCGCATCTTCACGCCGCTGGCCTTGTCAGCGCCCAGCCTGCGCCAGGTGATCGCCGACCTGCTGCACTTCGGGCCGTTGGCCCTGCCCCGTGTCGAGTTGGCGCTGGTGGAAACGGCCGACAGCGCCAGCCTCTTGATGGACCCGCTGCTGAACCACGACAGCCTGAGCGGGCGCTTTCGCACCGAGCAGATCGCCAGCGGCCTGATGCAGATGCTGCGGCTGGCCGGCGCCGAGGGCAAGGACATCGCCCAGTTCCGGTTTCCCTACCCCTGCCCGCAGGGCATGGCCCCCCGCTATGCCGCCGCCTTCGGCGCGTGCGTGGCCTTCGACCAGACGGATTGCGCGCTGAGCTTTCGGCGCACGCTGCTCGACACGCCCTTGCCTTCGCATGATCCGCTGGCCTACACGGCCGCCCGCACCCGCGCCGAGCTGGCCTTGTCCGCGCGCCGCGCCGGCTCGGGCCTGGCCGAGGAAGTGCGCCAAGCCTTGATGAGGGCACTGCCGCACCAGGCCAGCGTGGAAGAGACGGCCGCGCAACTGGGCATCAGCGAACGGCGCCTGCGCCGCCAGCTCCAGCAACTGGGCCTGACCCACTCGGACCTGGTGCAGGAGTGCCAACGCCTGTCCGCCGAGCGCCTGCTGGCCGATGCGCGCCTGTCGCTCAAGCAGGTGGCCGATGCCATGGGTTTCTCATCGGTGAGCACCTTCCACCGCGCCTTCCGCCGCTGGTCGGGCCTGACGCCGTCGGACTGGCGGGAACGCCGCCAGACACCGTCCATCCTGGGGTAAGTCCTCCCCCCTCAAGCAAATAGATTGGTCACTGCGGCTATTGGTGCCGAGGTGGCCAGCTCCTAGCATGGTTGCCTGCGCTTCGAGTGCATCAAACACCGCCACAGGAGACAACACATGAACACGTCCAACGCCCTGGCTCGCCGCCCGCAACGCGGCTTCGCGCTGAAGGGCATCGCCGCCGCGCTGATCGCCCTGACGGGGTTGAGCGCCGCCAGCCTGGCCACGGCCCAGACCACCACCCTGGGCACGCGCGGCAGCACGGCCGCCGACAACACCACGGCCATCACCGCCAATGCGTCGAGCACCTGGAAGGAATACACCCGTGGCACGGACTACCCCAACATCCTGACGCTGCCCTTGCAGTTCATCACCACGAGTTCCGGCCAGAAGCTGGCCGTGCGCGTGACCGTGCCCGCCGACGCCAAGGGCAAGGCCGTGGCCGGCACCTTCCCCGCCATCCTCACGCAGACCGCCTACCGCATCGACGTGGGCCAGCTGCTGGGCTACGTGGTGCAGACGGGCAACTCCCTTCTGATCGGCGGCCAGGACAAGTTCATGGTGCAGCGCGGCTACATCTCGGTGGCCGTCGATGTGGTGGGCACCGGCATGTCCAGCGGCCAGGGCGCCCTGCTGGGCACCGAAGAGCAGGCCGGCTACGCCGCCGCGGTGGACTGGGTCACCAAGCAATCGTGGTTCAACGGCAACCTGGGCCTGGCCGGGACCTCCTACCTGGGCATCACCAGCCTGCAGACCGCACGCCAGCAGAACCCGGCCGTGAAGGCCGTGTTCGCGCAGGTGCCCATGGGCGATGCCTACCGTGGCACCGTCGGCATTGGCGGCCTGCTCAACGCCAAGTTCATCAGCCTGTGGCTGCCGCTGACGCAGGCCCTGAGCGTGCAGAACGACATCGCCAAGCTCAACTTCCCGAGCTGGTCCGAGCAGATCGAGGCCGCCAACCAGGACCACATCGCCGCCATCGACAGCTGGTACCTGCCCACCGTGACGAACTCGCTGAACGGC
>DXIO01000063.1 GCA_019112875.1 Candidatus Aquabacterium excrementipullorum | reverse complement strand
GCTCATCGAGCTTGTAGGCGTAGGTGCGGCCCGTGTAGCGCTCCTGGTCGATGCTGAACTCGTTGATCAGCAGACGCTTCTGGTTCGTATCAGGGATCAGCGCGCCTTCCAGCAGCGCGTACAACTTGTCGCCCGCCGGGTTGATGGCCAGCCCCTCGAAGCCATTGGAATTGCGCAGGTTGTTCGCGCCCAAAGCCAGGCCCGGGTACTGCGGTGATTGCACCAGCGTGTTGCTGCCCGCGCCTGTGAAGTTGGGCAGCGGGATCTCGCGGCGCAGCACCTTGCCGGTGGCGTCCGTCTTGACCAGGAAGGGGCCGAACTCGTCGCCGAACCACAGGTTGCCACGCTTGTCGCGGCGCATCGACTCGATGTCCAGGTCGGCACCCGTCAGCAGGCGGTTGGCCTTGATGGCGGGATCGACCACGGGGTTCGTGTCGACGTTGTAGTAGTGCTCGCTGTCGGCCACGATGGGAAAGCCCAGCTTGTGGTCCGGATCTCGCAGCGTGATGCGGCTGGCGGCGTTGAAGCCCTTGAGCGGCAAGCCAAACAGGTTGCTCACCGGCGTGACGCTGCCGCTGCCGCCGTGCTTCGTCTTGAAGTCGGGGCGCAGGGCGTACACGCGCAGCACCGCGTCGGCCGAGTTGGCCTGCGTGCCGAAGCCGTTGTCCGTCATCACGCGGAAGGTGCCGGGCAGCGGGCCGGGCAGCACGGCCGACAGGCCCTGCACCGGTTGCTTGTTCACCAGCGGCAGGGTGTTGCCGTATTGGCCCGTGCCCGCGAACTGGCCCGAGGTGGGGCCGTCGGCGAAGGTGTTGGCCGGCATCAGCGCGAAGCCTTCCAGCACGGGGCCGGTGGGTGCGGGGGCGTGGGGTGTCGTGGCCGGTGTGGCGCAGGCCGAGGCGATCAGGCCGCAGGCCAGGGCGATGGTGGACAGCGCGCGGCCGGGCATGCGCGAGAGCGAGGTGGTCGACATGGGGCAACTCCTGAAGGTGGAGGCGCCGCTTCAAGGCCGAAGCGGTGCTCGACACCCACCTTAGGGAGGCGCCGTGTCGATCGCATGGCGCGGGCCATGAGCCGTGATGCTCATGGCGGCGCGGTGGCTGTCATGTGGATGACATGCGCATCGCGCGAGGGCCGATCACCAGGGGGCTTCGGTGTCGGCCGGGGTGGTGTCGCCAGCAGGGGCGGGTGCGTTGGGAGACGATGCCTTGCCCGACGCCGCGGCAGCGGGCGCTTCGGCCACGCGCGGCCCGCCCGGCAGTTGCGCCAGCTCGCCGCCCAATGCCTCGATCAGGTCGGGGATCATGCGGCGCAGCTCGCCCGTGGCCAGGGCCGCGTCCGCGTCGAACGCCTCGTCCTTCGAGGGCTTGCCGCCCGCGTCACGTGCTTCCAGCACCACGTCCAAAAAGGCCAGCTTCTTGACCTGCAGGCTCTCGGTCAGCACGAAGGAGACGCGGTCCAGCCAGCTCATCGCCACGCGCGTGGGCACCTTGCCCTGCGTGATGTGCTGCTTGACCTCTTCGGTGTCCAGCGGGTGGCGGGCGTAGCGCACCACCGATTTCATCTCGTCGGGCGATTTCAGCTCGCACTCGCGGTCGATCACGAAGTTGTAGGGCGGCTCGCCCGTGCCCAGCCAGCCCGTCATCGCGGAGGCGGGCGACAGCTCGGTCTGCAGGTGCGACACGGCCAGGCCGTCGAGCGCCTTGACCAGCAGGGCCACGACCTCGTCGGCGCGGCCCTGGCTGCCGGCATCGACCACCAGCAGGCGTTCCTTCGGCGCGATCCACACCATCAGCGCCGAGCGCTTGGTGAAGGCCATGGGCAGCAGCTCCAGCAGAGCCTGCTCCTTGAGCTCCTTCGTCTGTTTCTTGCCGGGCTTGCGGCCGGTCTGCTCTTCGATCTGCTGGGCGATCTCGTCCACGCGCTCCTTCACCACCGAGCCCGGCAGCAGGCGCTTCTCGAACTTCAGCTTCAGGAAGAGCTGGCGATCGACCACTTCCACCAGGGGCGCGTGCGCCTCGCCGCGCGGTTCGACCCAGCCGCTGGACTCTTGCTGCGTTGCACCACAGGGCACGAAACGCTGCTTGTCGAGTGCGCTCTCGATTGCGCGCGCATCGGCCGTCCAGTCAGGTCCGATGCGGTACACCGTCAAATTCTTGAACACGGAGGTCCTTGTCTCGTGAGATCTTCAGCAAAGGCCGGGATTATCCATGGGTGACCGGGCCGGGGCCCTGGGTTAGGCTGCAAACGGGCGAAACAAAAAGATGCGGCGGCAGTTATGCGCATGCGCGTGGCGCAATCGGTCTTGCTGGTCGTGGATGTCCAGGATCGGCTGGAAAACGTGGTGGAGAACGGCACGTCGGTGGTGTCCGAAGTCCTGTGGCTGGTGCGCGTGGCCCAGCGCACGGGCGTGCCGGTGATCGCCACCGAGCATTGTCCGGAAAAGCTGGGCCATTCGGTGGCGGCGCTGCGGCCCCTGGTGCCACCCTCTTCGGTGGTGCGCAAATCGCATTTTTCGGCCGTGAGCGAAGGCGGCCTGTTCCGCGCGCCCGAAGGCCAGCGCGTGCAGTGGATCGTGGCGGGCATGGAGTCGCACGTGTGCGTGATGCAGACGGTGCTCGATCTGCTGGAACTGGGTCGTGAGGTCTTCGTGGTGGAAGAGGCCGTGGCCTCGCGCCAGGCGCGCGACAAGGCCCTGGCGCTGGAGCGCATGCGCCGCCACGGGGCCGACATCGTCTCGCGCGAGATGGTGGCCTTCGAGTGGCTGGTGCATGCCGGTACGCCGGAGTTCAAATCGGT
Source organism: Candidatus Aquabacterium excrementipullorum (assembly GCA_019112875.1). Lineage (GTDB taxonomy): Bacteria > Pseudomonadota > Gammaproteobacteria > Burkholderiales > Burkholderiaceae_C > Aquabacterium > Aquabacterium excrementipullorum. The sequence continues at coordinate 14,703 of DXIO01000063.1, read as the reverse complement.
GCTGCGCGGCTTCATCCGCTGAGGCGCGCCCCGAGCTTCGCGGCAGACGCTACGCGGCCTTGGCCTCCAGTGGCGGCGTCGCATCCACATCGCCCGGCGCCCGTGGCCCCATCAGTTCACGCAGCGCGGCCAGCAGCGTGGCGCACTCATCGTCCGTGCCCACGGTGATGCGCAGGAACTGATCGATGCGCGGCAGCCTGAAATGCCGCACCAGGATCGCGCGCTGCTTGAGCCCTTGCAGCAGCGTGGCCGCATCGAACCCCGCATGCCGCGTGAACACGAAGTTGGTGGACGAGGGCAGCACCTCGAAGCCCAGCGCCCGCAGCGATGCCGTCAACGCGCCGCGTGTGCGGATCACGGCCTGGCGCGTGTGCTCGAACCAGGCGTCGTCATCGAAGGATGCCGCCGCGCCAGCCATGGCCAGCCTGTCCACCGGGTAGGAGTTGAAGCTCTCCTTCACGCGCTCCAGGCCTTCGATCAGCTCCGACGAGCCCATCGCGTAGCCCACGCGCAAACCGGCCAGCCCCCGTGATTTGGACATCGTCTGCACCACCAGCAGGTTGGGATGGCGATCGAGCAGTGAAACGGCGCTTTCACCGCCGAAGTCCACATAGGCCTCGTCGATCACGACCACGCGATCAGGCTGCAGTTGCAGCAGCCGCTCGATGTCGGCCAGCGGCAGCGCCAGGCCGGTGGGTGCGTTGGGGTTGGCGATGATCACGCCGCCACAGGGTCCTCGGTACGCATCGACCTCGATCTCGAAACGCGCGTTCACCGGCACGGGCCGCGCCTCGATGCCGAAGAGCTTGCAGTAGACCGGGTAGAAGCTGTAGGAGACATCAGGAAACAGCACCGGCTGCCCGTGCTTGAGCAGCGCCTGAAAGACATGGGCCAGCACTTCGTCGGAGCCATTGCCCACGAAGACCTGCGACAGCGCCAGGCCGTGCCGCGCCGCGATGGCCGTGCGCAACACGGTGGCGTGCGGATCGGGGTACAGGCGCAGCCCGTCGCCCGCCGCATCGGCGATGGCCTGCAGCGCCCGCGGCGAGGGGCCGTACGGGTTCTCGTTGGTGTTGAGCTTGACCAGGCGCGGCACGGCCAGCTGCTCGCCGGGCACATAGGGTGTCAGCTGGTTCAGCAGGGGGCTCCAGAAGCGGCTCATGGTGGTTCTCCTCGGCGGTTGACATCAGGCAATGCAGAAACGGCGCAGGCAAACAAAAAGGCGCCCGAAGGCGCCTTGATGGTGGTCGACAGGTCTGAGCGGTGGCTTGTGGTCAGCAGGCCCCTGCAGGGACGCGGTCGGGCAACACCCCGGCGCCGGTGGGCGAACGGTGGTGTCGGTGCAGCGATGTGACGTACTGGCTCATGGCCCCAGTGTGGCACGGCGGCAGGCGGGCTGGCAACCCGCCTCGGCTTTGTCCATGCACATCGCTTGGCGGCGATGCCAACAAATGCCGGGGTGGGGCATGCCGCGCCTGCCGATGCCGCTCGCAGGCGCATAGCGCTTCAGGCCGCCAGCAACTGCCGCACGCGGCGCAGGCTCTGTACCGTGTTCACGCAGGCGCGCGCGGCCTCGGCGCCCTTGGTCACGAAGTGCTCGCTGAAGTAGCGGCGGTGTTCGTCATGCTCGTGGAAGTGGTGCGGCGTGAGCACGCACGAGAACACCGGCACTTCGGTGTCCAGCTGCACGCGCATCAGGCCGTCGATCACGGCGGTGGCGACGAAGTCGTGCCGGTAGATGCCGCCATCGACCACCAGGCCGCAGGCCACGATGGCATCGAAGCGGCCCGACTTGGCCAGCGTGGCCGCGTGCAGCGGGATCTCGTAGGCGCCGGGCACGTCGATCACGGTGACGGGATCGACCGGCACCCCCAGGCGGGCGATTTCTGCCAGGAAGCCTTCGCGGGCGCGGCCGACGATGTCGGCGTGCCAGCTGGCCTGGATGAAGGCCACGCGCAGGGGCTTGTCGCCATCGGCGGGCGAAGCGGGGAGGGAAGCAACGGGAAGGTCAGACTGATTCATGGAAACCTCGAAAGGCGATACCAGAAATCAGGGCGCACGAACAACGCCATGCGGCGCGAGGCCCGCCGCTCCATGACGAGGGCAGGCCCGCGCGAACCGCACGGAGGTGCCGCGCTCTCTTTCATCCGGACTGTGACCGTCGGCCCCGGAATCACACCGGGTCTGCTGACCCTGCCAGGCGGGAGCCCGGCAGGCGCTCGCGGGCTGAGGGCTTGAGGCCCATCACCGCCGGTGGGGACTTTCACCCCGCCCTGAGAACGCTTTGCCGGGGCACGGGGGCTTTGAGCCCGTCATGCATCGGCAGGGGCGATTTTAGCGGTGGCTGCCGCCGCCGTGCTGGCGCAAGGGCTTGAGGCTCGGCAAGTCTGGTTCAGTAAGTCACGCTGTAGCGCCAGGTCTTGTAGCGCAGCACCGCCGATTTGAGCTTGATCTCTTCGAGCGTGAGGTCGGGGCCCAGCTTGTCGCCTTCATGGAAGAGCTGGGTGTTGATGACCAGCATGCGGCTGCCCGGGTTGTCCGAATACATGGCGCCGCCGATGACCAGCTGCGGTACGCTGCGGCGCACGCTGTCGGGCAGTTCGTGGAAGGCGTAGACGCGGCTGGTGGTGGCGGCGGATGCCGGGCTCGCGGCCTTGGCGCCGTTGTCCGGCTGGGGGGGGCTGACCTCTGGTGCCGCCGTGTTGATGTCGGCGTGGGCTGGGGTGGCGGAGGGACGGTTTGCGGTTGCGATATCGGCCGGGGGCGTGAAGCGGCGGTTGCCGTCGGGGCGCGCGCGGCCTTCGCTGTTGCCTGGCATGGCGCTGCCATCGTTCCGGGCCTCCCTGCGCATGGTCGGCATCGACGGGCGTTGTCCGGTACCCATGCCGTCACCCGTGGCCTGCTGGTCGATTTCGCCGCGCGCCAGGCGGCCTTCATGGTGCTGCCGGTGCATGCCAGCTTGCGGCCCCCAGGCACCGGAGGCCATGCCCATCGGGGGCTGGCCACGCTCGCCCTGCTGTGCCCATGGGCCCGCCTGACCGCCAGGCCCCTGCTGCGCCATCCCCGGCGGTTGAGCGCCGCTGGCACCCGGCGTCTCATCGCCCCGCCACATCGACCAGGCCAGCATGCCCACCAGGGCCAGGCCCAGCCCGCCCAGGCCCCAGGCCCAGGGCGGCAGCGTCAGGCCGCGTGGTTCATCGGGCAGGGCCATGTCGGCCGGCTGCGCATGCAGGCCGGGCACGGCGCCGCGCTCGCGTTCGGCATCGGCCCGCTTGAGGGCGTCGAGGATGTAGGACATCGCTCAGGTTCCTGTGTTGGCGGCCACGGCCGGCCTGGAGGCCTGGCTCAGCCGTGGCTCGTCCACCCCGGTCAGGCGGTTGAGCTGCATGAAGGTGGTCGCGCCGGCCACGCCGTCGGGCTTGAGGCCCTGGGCCAGCTGGAAGGCGTGCAGGCGGGTCTTGAGGTCCTCGTCGAAGCGGCGGGTGCCGGTGGGCACGGCCTCGCCATGCAGCGAGGCCACGCGGGCGGCCAGCCAGTCGACGGCGGGGCCGGTGTCGCCGTCCTGCAGCTTGCGGCGGTAGCCGGGGGGCGAGCGCCAGAAGGTCGCGAAATCGCCGCGCCACACGGTGGACAGGGCGGCCAGCGACACGCGGTAGGTCTTGTCGCCCAGGCGCAGGGTGGCGCCCTGGTCGTCCAGGCCGGTGATCAGCGCGTAGACGGGCGTGGACCCGCTCTGCAGCGTGAGCACGCCCGGCCGGTCGAGCTGGCGCACCAGGGCCAGGCCACCGCTGTGGCGGAAGCACTGCAACTGGCGCGTGCTGGCCGCCTGGCAGGGATCGCCCGCAGGCAAGGGCTCGCGCCAGAGCGCGGCCAGGTCATGCCAGGCCGTGGCTTCGTGCTGCGGCGTGCTGCGCAGGGCCTGGGCCAGCGTGGCGGCGTCCAGCAGGGGGGTGGTATGGCCAGCCTCGCGCGTGGCAGACGCGTTGGCTGCCGAGGCGGAGGCCGAGTTGCTGGCCGCCGAAGCAGGTTTTGCGACGGCGAGGGCATGGGGGGCGGCGGTGGTGGCCTTGCCCGGCCATGCCAGCCCATCCGGGCGGTTCCACAGCGTCAGAGCCGCCACCGTGGGCAGGGCGATGCCCGCGAGCAGCGTCCAGGCCCACACGGGCGGGCGCTTCCACGCGGGCACGGTGCCGGCGCCGGCGGTGAAGGGCGTCTTGCGGTTGTCGCCGCGTGCGCCCGCGCCATGGCGTTCGGCGCGGTCATGCCGATCAGCACCTTTGCCGGGCGCGGCGCCGGCACGCGGCGGCTTGGTCGTCGCTTCGGGTTTGTGGGACTGGCCCTCGAACACCTCGCCCGCGGCCTTGTCGACGATCTGGCGGTTCACGACCTCCTTGCCCAGTGCGTAAGCACCCAGCAGGGCCCGGTCGCACAGCAGGTTGATGCGGCGGGGCACGCCGCGGGTCCACTGGTGGATGCGGCGCACGGCCTTGGCGTCGAACAGGTGGCCGTGCGTCTTGCCGGCCACGGCCAGGCGGTGCAGGATGTACTGCGCCGTCTCGGCCTGGCTGAGCGCGTCGAGGTGGTAGCGTGCGATCACGCGCTGCGCCAGTTGCTCCAGTTCGGGCTGGGCCAGCATGCCGCGCAGTTCGGGCTGGCCGATCAGCACGATCTGCAGCAGCTTGCGCTCGCTGGTCTCCAGGTTGGTCAGCAGGCGCAACTGCTCCAGCACGTCGGGCGAGAGGTTCTGCGCCTCGTCGATGATCAGCACGTTGTTCTGCCCCACCGCGTGCGTCTTGAGCAGGAACTCGTTGAGCGGGTCGACGTAGTCCTTCACGGTGGCCGCGCGGTGCTGGCCGATGCCCTCGGGCAGCGGGATGCGGAACTCGTGGCAGATCGACTGCAGCAGCTCGATCACCGTCAGCTTGGGGTTGAAGATGTACGCGACGTTGCAGCGGCGCGGTATCTGCTCCAGGAAGCAGCGGCACACCGTGGTCTTGCCCGCGCCGATCTCGCCGGTCAGCAGCACGAAGCCACCGCCGCCGCCCACGCCGTAGAGCAGGTGCGCCAGGGCTTCCCGGTGGCGCTCGCTCATGAAGAGGTAGCGCGGATCGGGCGCGATCGAAAAGGGCTCCTGCTTCAGGCCGAAATGTTGCGCGTACATGGCCCGAAGGATAACGCCGCGCGGGCCTGCGCCCGCCCCGGGTCAGTCCGTGGTGATTGGCGTGATGCCGCGGCGGTCGCGCCCCTGGCGGATGTAGTGGTCGCGCTTGGCGGCGTACATGCGCTGGTCGGCACGGTGCACCACGGCTTCCAGGCGCTCGTTGTCCTTGCTGGAGGCGGCGCCGATGGACAGGCTCACCTGGGTGCCGCCGGCATGGAACTGGTTGTTCAAGGCCAGCAGCTCCTGGATCTGCTCGACCAGGTGCTCGCAGCCGCGCAGGTCGGTGCCGGGCAGCAGCAGGGCGAATTCGTCGCCGCCGATGCGCGAGGCCGTGGCCGGGCGTTCCACTGCCTTGCGCAGGATCTCGCCCACACGGCGCAACATGGCGTCACCACCGGCGTGGCCGGCCTCGTCGTTCACGCCCTTGAGGTTGTTCAGGTCGACGATGACCACGCTCACGGGCCAGGGGCCACGGCGCTCCAGGCGGTTCAGCTCGTCGGTGAAGAAGGAGCGGTTGCGCAGGCCGGTGAGGGCGTCGTGCATGCCCAGGTACTCGAGGTAGGCCTCGGCCTTCTTGCGCGCGGTGATGTCGGTCAGGGACACCAGCACCTGGTCCCAGCGTTCTTCATGGCCGGGCATCACCGAGAACTGCAGGTACACGTGCACCTTCTCGCCATCGAGCGCGTAGTTCACCACCTCGCGCTGCTGGAACAGGCGGCCGTGCCACAGGTCCAGCAACTGCTCGGCGAAATGCTGGCGCATGTCGTCGCGGAAGATCTTGTCGGTGTGGGCCAGCAGGGTGGGCTTGTCCGGTGCGCGGAAGGTGTCCACCGTCTGCTGGTTGATGTCCAGCACGCGGATCTCCAGCATGCAGCGGGCCACGAACTCGGGGTGCACGTCCAGGAAGGTGCGGAAGTTCTCGACGCCTTGCGCGCGCACCTCGGCCAGCAGCGCCTTGATGCCGCTGAAATCCTCCAGCCACAGCGACACGGGCGAGTGCTCGAACAGGCCCTTGGCCTGCAGCTCGCTCTGGCGCAGGGCCTTTTCGGCGCGGCTGCGCTCGGTGGTGTCCTCGATGGCGAGCAGCACGCGCGACCAGTCCTGCTCGTGGCCGGGCAGGATGTTGGCGTTCAGCGAGATGCTCAGGCGCTGGCCCTGCAGCGTGTAGTTCACCGTCTGGCTGCGGAAGTGCGTCTGGCCATTCCACAGCTGCACCAGCTCTTCGACGTGCTGGTCGAACATGTCGTCGCGGAAGACGTCGTGCAGGTTGGCCTTGAGGTGGTCGATGTCGCGGGCGCCGAACAGGTCGAGCGTGCGGCGGTTCACCTGCAGCAGCTGGATGCGGCGCGAGCATTCGGCCACGCGGCTGCGGTCCTGGCGCAGGAAGGCGCGCAGGTTGACGACCCCTTCTGCGCGCCAGTGGTCGAACAGCGACTTCAGACCGCTGTAATCCTCCAGCCACAGGGACACCGGGGCCAGTTCGAACATGTCGGCGTACAGATCGGTCACGACGGTCTCTCGGGTAATGCGCGCAATCCACCATTGTCACGGCCGCTGGGGGCGGTCGCGTCTCGTGCCTGCCACAAGGGCGGGCAGCACCTCCACCCTAGCGGCATCCAGTCGCCTCTGGTGTGACAAAAAGCACAGGTTTGCGCGCCCATGTCAGGGCTTGCGCCGATGGACGCGACCGCCGCGGTGCGGGGTGACCGATCAGTGGCTGATCGACAGCGTTTCGGTGGTGGCGCTGGTGTCCGGTTCGATCGCGGCGTGGCGCACGTGCAGGCCGGTGCAGGCCACGAACACCGCGATGACCTCGTGCAATTCGGCGGGCGGCACCCAGGTCGTGCGGGCGGTGTCCCAGGCGGAGCCGCTGCCCTTGCGGCGTGTGGCGGCGCGCACGGCCGGGGTGGCATGGATGGCCCACAGCGGCGGGCGGCGCGGGCCGGACAGCCCGGTGCCCCGCTCGACCAGGGTCAGGCGCGCCATGGGACGGCGCGGCCAGGGCAGCAGGCGAGGGCGCTGGTCCACCTCGCACAGGGCCACCAGGCGGTCGAAGCCGATCTCGCAGCGTGAACGGCGCTGGAAGGTCTGGCGGTCGTAGACGCTGATGCGGAACACGCCGCGCACGATGTCGATCTCGCGGGTTTCCAGGGTGTCGCGCAGCCCGGTGATCGTTTGTGGGCGGCAGCGGCGCCAGGCGGCGTACACCAGGGCCAGCACGCCGAACACCCCGCCAGCGGCCAGCAGGGGTGTCCGCAGGTGGTGGGCCGCCGTCGGTTGCAGGGCCAGGATCAGCAACAGAAATCCGAACACCAGGCCGGACACCGTGAGGGCCGCGCTCGTGGCGACTTCGACGCGGTAGGCCTTTCGGCAGGAGGCCCGCAGGTCCAGCAGTACCGGGGGGCGGTTGCCCAGCAGGCGGTCGAGCGCGTGAGCGGCCTCGCCCATCGGCGGCGTGGCGGGTGAGGCGGCGGAGGCTGCGGTCGAGCGGTCCACTGAAAACGGTTTCCCTGGTGGGCCCCGAGGGGCTGTGATGCGGCCACCGGCAGTGGCCCTGTTGTGCGGTCCAGTGTAGCGGCCCTGGCCGAACTTCCCAAGGTGGCCGGGGTGATTTGGGTGCCCTGCAACGTCTTTCCGCCTGGACAGGGGGCTACGGCGCGCATGCCGCGCAACGCATCACGGCCATGACCCTGCACCCCGGCCTGTCCCCGTTGACAGGGATGGCGGCTTTGGCACACTGGGTGCAACAACAAAGATCCGTGAGCGTTGCGATGAACCGCGCTGCACCTGTCGTGCTGGTGCCCGCCTGTCAGCGGGAGCTGGGCCGCCACCCTTTTCACGTGGCCGGCAAGAAGTACCTCGACGCCGTGCGCCTGGCAGGCTGCGTGCCCCTGGTGGTGCCCGGCGCCCTGCCTGACGAGCTGGACACCCTGCTCGACCTGGCCGACGGCCTGCTGCTGACGGGGTCGCCCTCCAACGTGCACCCCAGCCATTTTGGCGAGGAGGTGCTCGATCCCTCCCTGCCCCTCGACCCCGACCGCGACGCCTGGACGCTGCCCATCATCCGCCGTGCCCTGCGCGAGCGCGTGCCCGTGCTGGGCATCTGCCGGGGCTTCCAGGAGGTCAACGTGGCCATGGGCGGTTCGCTGCACCAGGCCGTGCACCAGCAGCCCGGCCTGCGTGACCACCGGGGCGACGGCACCCAGCCGGTCGACATCGAATACGGCTTCTCGCACCCGGTGCACATCCAGGCCGGCGGCCTGCTCGAACGCACGCTCGAGAGCGTCAGCGTGGTCGAGGATGGCCAGTTCATGGTCAACAGCCTGCACGGGCAGGGCGTGAACCGCCTGGCGCCTGGCCTGCGTGCCGAGGCCCTGGCGCCCGATGGCGTGGTCGAGGCCTTCACCTGGACGCCGGACGACGACCGCCCCGCCGCCTTCAGCCTGTGCCTGCAATGGCACCCCGAGTGGCTGGCCGCCGAGAACCCCGTGTCGCGACGCCTCTTCGAGGCCTTCGGCGAGGCCTGCCGACAGCACCGCGACGACCGTGACCAGCGATTGAAACGCCTGAACCGTTGAGCAGAACCTGAAAGACCCTATGCCGCCGACCTCCAGAGTGCCCACCTCCTTCAGTGACCTGGAACATTGGCTCGACGAGCGGCGGGTCACCGAGATCGAATGCCTGGTGCCTGATCTCACCGGCGTGGCGCGCGGCAAGATCCTGCCGCGCGAGAAGTTCACCGAAGACCGCGGCATGCGCCTGCCCGAGGCCATCGTCGCCATCGGCGTGACGGGCGAGTTCCCGGCGGAAGGCCCCTACTACGACGTCATCACGCCCACCGACCGGGACATGCACCTGCAGCCCGACCCGCGCACCGTGCGCATCGTGCCCTGGGCGTCCGATCCCACGGCCCAGGTCATCCACGACTGCTATGACCGCGACGGCGTGCTGATCCCGTATGCGCCGCGCTCCGTGCTCAAGCGCATTTGCCAGCTGTATGCCGACCAGGGCTGGTCGCCCGTGGTGGCGCCCGAGCTGGAGTTCTACCTGATCGAACGCAGCATCGACCCCAACATGCCGCTGCGCCCGCCGCGTGGCCGCAGTGGCCGCGCCGAGACCTCGCGCCAGGCCTATTCCATCGACGCCGTCAACGAGTTCGACCCGCTGTTCGAGGACATCTACGCCTACTGCGAGCAGATGGAGCTCAACGTCGACACGCTGATCCACGAGGTGGGCGCGGGCCAGATGGAGATCAACTTCTTCCACGACCACCCGCTGGGCCTGGCCGACGAGGTGTTCTTCTTCAAGCGCACCATCCGCGAGGCCGCGCTGCGCCACGAGATGTACGCCACCTTCATGGCCAAGCCCATGGCCAACGAGCCGGGCAGCGCCATGCACATCCACCAGAGCGTGGAGCGCGTGGACAACGGCGAGAACATCTTCAGCAACCCCGATGGCAGCCCGTCCAAGGCCTTTTACTGGTTCATCGGCGGGCTGCAGCGCTATGCGCCCGCGGCCATGGCCCTGTTCGCGCCCTACGTGAACAGCTACCGCCGGCTGGTGCGCTCCAACGCCGCGCCCATCAACATCCAGTGGGGCACGGACAACCGCACCGTGGGCATCCGCGCGCCGGTGGCCACGCCCGCCTCGCGCCGCATCGAGAACCGCATCATCGGCGCCGACGCCAACCCCTACGTGGCCCTGGCCGCCACGCTGGCCTGCGGCTACCTGGGGATGACGAAGCAGATCGAGCCCACGCCCGAATGCCGGGGCGATGCCTACCTGGCCGATTTCCAGCTGCCGCGCAGTCTGGGCGAGGCCGTGGCCCAGTTGCGCGATGAAGCGGACCTGGCGCAGGTGCTGGGGCAGGACTTCATCACCGTCTATTCCGAGATCAAGGACGTGGAGCACGCCGAGTTCATGAAGGTGATCTCGCCGTGGGAGCGCGAGCACCTGCTGCTGCACGTGTGACTGCCGAGCCGCACGGCGACCCGCCACCGAGACCGCCCATCGACTCACGGAGATCACCATGAGCACCCTGGACCGCAGCACCAAGGACTGGCAGGCCGCCGACGCCGCCCACTTCCTGCACCCCTTCACCGACCACCAGGCGCTGGCCGCCAAGGGCTCGCGCATCATCACGCGGGGCGAGGGCGTGTGGCTGTGGGACAGCGAAGGCCAGCAGATCTTCGACGCGATGAGTGGCCTGTGGTGCGTCAACGTGGGTTACGGCCGGCAGGAACTGATCGACGCGGCCACCCAGCAACTGCAGACGCTGCCCTTCTACAACGCCTTCTTCCAGACGGCCACGCCACCGTCCATCGCGCTGGCCGAGAAGCTCGCGCAACTGAGCCCGCCGCAGTTCCAGCATGTGTTCTTTAGCGGCTCGGGCTCGGAGGGCAACGACACCATCGTGCGCCTGGTGCGCCGCTACTGGGATCTGCAAGGCCAGCCCGGGCGGCACACCATCATCAGCCGGCTCAACGCTTACCACGGCTCCACGATGGCGGGTGCCTCGCTGGGCGGCATGGTGGACATGCACGCGCAAGGCGGCCTGCCCATCCCGGGCATCGTGCACATCGACCAGCCCTACTTCGCGGCGCTGGGCCAGCCGGGCGAAAACCGCGACGATTTCGGCCGCCGCGCTGCCTCATGGCTGGAGTACAAGATCCTGGAAATCGGCCCCGACAAGGTGGCCGCCTTCATCGGCGAGCCGGTGCAGGGCGCGGGCGGCGTCATCATCCCGCCGGGCAGCTACTGGCCCGAGATCCAGCGCATCTGCGACCAGTACGGCGTGCTGCTGGTGTCCGACGAAGTGATCTGCGGCTTCGGGCGCACGGGCCAGTGGTTCGGCTGCGAGCACTTCGGCGTGCGGCCCGACCTGATCACCTTCGCCAAGGGCGTGAGCTCGGGCTACATCCCGCTGGGTGGCGTGCTGGTGGGCAGCCGCGTGGCGCGCACCTTGATCGACGAGGGCGGCGAGTTCAACCACGGCTACACCTACAGCGGCCACCCTGTGGCCTGCGCGGTGGCCCTGGCCAACCTGGACGTGATCGAGCGCGAAGGCCTGGTGCAGCGCGTGCACGACGATACCGGGCCCTACCTGGCGCAGCAGTTCGCGGCCTTGCAGGCGCATCCGCTGGTGGGCGAGGCCGAGACCTGCGGCCTGATGGGCGCGATTCGGCTGGTGAAGCGCCAGGCCACGGCCCATGCGCCGGCCGAGTCCTTCGATGCCGGCTTGTCCGTGGGCATGGTGTGCCGTGGGCATTGCTTCGCGAACGGCCTGATCATGCGCGCGGTGGGCGACCGCATGATCATCGCGCCGCCGCTGATCCTCACGCGCGAATTGATCGACGAGCTGATGGCCCGCATCCGGCGTTGCCTGGAGCTGACCTGGGTGGATGTGCAGCAGCGCGGCTGGGTGTGAGCACCCCTTGAAGACTCAGCCCCTGCCGTCCAGCCACTGCGTGATCGGCGCCCACTGCGCCAGGTCCTTCTCGACCTTGGCCGGCGCCACGTCGAACAAGGTCAGGCCGTGCGCGGCCAGGTGGGCGTAGTTCTGCGTGTCGCGCAGCAGGCTCAGCACGGGGACTTGCAGCGTGGCCAGGAACTCGCGCAGGTGCTCGGTGGCCTTGGTGTGGTCCTTGATGCGGTTGCCGACCACGGCGATGCGCACCTTGTCCGAGCGCTTGCGGGCCGCCAGCTCGGCGATGAACTCGCGCGTGGGGTAGATGTCGAACACGCTGGCCTGCAGCGGGATCAGCACCAGGTCGGCCAGCTTCATCACCGCGTCCGCCTTCTTGCCGTGCAGGCCGGCGGGCGTGTCCAGCACGACGTGGGTGGTGCCCTTGGGCGGCTTGGCCACCTCGTCCTGGTCGATGTCCCAGGCGGCGATGGACGCCAGGTGCGGCGGGCGCAGCTGCAGCCACAGCCGGGACGACTGCTGGCGGTCGATGTCGCCCAGCATCACGGCGTGCCCCTGGTTGGCCCAGTAGCCCGCGACATTGCTCGACAGCGTGGACTTGCCCACGCCACCCTTGGGATTGGCGACCACGATCACCGGCATGCTGCGTTTCCTCTCGGTTGTTCAGATGGACGGATCGGCCCGTCCCCGCCGGTGCTGAACGGCCCCTCGGAAGGGCAGGCTGCGCAGGCGAGGGGAAGGGGGGTGCCGTCAACTATATGCCATGCCGGGCCCGGGGCGCTGCAGGGCGCGCCCTGATTGGCTAGAGTGGGGGCAGGCGCGGTGCCGTTGCAGGGTGCCGTGCCCCAGCCCAGTCCCAAGCCGAGGAGCCGCGACATGTCCGATATCCTTCCGCCCCCCACGGGCCAGGCCCTGATCTGGCGCGACCGCGCCAACGCCCTGATCGCCGAAGGCCTGGTCGATGGCCGGGCGCTGGTCGAGGGCCAGCGCGTCAAGGCCGTGGCCGAGGAAACCTTCGAGTGCCGCTCGCCCATTGACGGCCGGGTGCTGACCGCCGTGGCGCGCGGCCGCCAGGCCGACATCGACCTGGCCGTGGGCTCGGCCCGCCGCGCCTTCGACGACGGCCGCTGGCGCGCCCAGCCGCCCGCCGCGCGCAAGCGCGTGCTGCAGCGCTTCGCCGAACTGCTCATCCAGCACAAGGACGAGCTGGCGCTGCTGGAGACGCTGGACATGGGCAAGCCCATCCAGCACGCTTTGGCCGTGGACGTGCCGGCCGCCGCGCGCTGCATCGCCTGGTACGCCGAGGCCATCGACAAGGTCTATGGCGAGATCGCGCCCACGGGCGACAACGCGCTGGCGCTGATCCAGCGCGAACCGGTGGGCGTGGTGGGCGCCATCGTGCCCTGGAACTACCCGATGATCATGGCCGCCTGGAAGATCGGCCCGGCACTGGCCACGGGCAACAGCGTGGTGCTCAAGCCCTCCGAGAAATCCCCCTTGAGCGCGCTGCGCCTGGCCGAGCTGGCGCTCAAGGCCGGTCTGCCCGAGGGCGTGTTCAACGTGGTGCCCGGCTTCGGCTCGGAGGCCGGCGAGGCGCTGGCCCTGCATCTGGATGTCGACGCGCTGGGCTTCACCGGCTCCACCCGCGTGGGCCGCAAGATGCTGGAGTACGCGGGGCGCAGCAACCTCAAGCGCGTGTTCAACGAGCTGGGCGGCAAGTCGGCCTTCGTGGTGTTCGACGACAGCGATGCGCTCGAACGTGCCGCGCAGACGGTGGCCGGCTCGATCTTCTTCAACCAGGGTGAATCGTGCAACGCGCCGTCGCGCCTGCTGGTGCATGACAGCATCGCCGACGAGTTCGTGAAGCAGGTGGTGGCGCAGACGCCGGCTTATCAGCCGGGTGATCCGCTTGATCCGAGCACCGTGATGGGCGCGCTGGTCGATGACGGCCAGCTGCGTACCGTGCTGGGCTACATCGAGGCGGGCCACAAGGAGGGCGCCCAGTGCGTGGCCGGCGGCACCCAGGCCCGCGCCGAGACGGGCGGCTTCTATGTCACGCCCACGGTGTTCGACGGTGTGCGCAACGACATGCTGATCGCCCGCGAAGAGATCTTCGGCCCGGTGCTCAGCGTGATCCGCTTCAAGGACGAGGCCGAGGCCGTCGCGCTGACCAACCAGTCCAGCTACGGCCTGCAGGCCAGCGTGTGGAGCAGCCACATCGACCGCGCGCACCGGGTGGCCCGCGCGCTGCGCGCCGGCACCGTGCACGTCAACCAGTACGACGAGGACGACATCACCGTGCCTTTTGGCGGCGTCAAGCAATCGGGCAATGGGCGCGACAAGTCGCTGCACGCGCTGGACAAGTACACGGAGCTCAAGACCACCTGGATCCGCATCGATTGACGCGGTCAGGGCAGGGCGTGGTCAGCCCATCAGCGCCACGCCCTTGACCTGCGCGAACACCGCCTGGCCCGGCGCCAGCTTCAGGTGTTCGCACGATCGGCGCGTCAGACGTGCCAGCAGCAGGGCACCGCTGTGCTGCGCCTCGGAGGTACCCAGCATCAGCTGCAAGGTCACGGTGTTCGGCCCGTCGTCGCGCAGGCTGGCCACGGTGGCCGGCAGGATGTTGACGATGCTGCTGTCGGCGGCGGGGCTCAAGGCCACGCTCACGTCGCGCGCCAGCACGCGTACCCGAACCCGCTGGCCGATGGGGGCTGGCGACAGGCCAGCCCAGAGCGACAGGCCGTTCACATCCAGCCGGCTCTGGCCGTAGTCCGGCTCGTGGGCGGCCACGGTGGCCTCGACCACGGCGGCGGCCTCGTCCAGGTGGCTCAGCGGCAGGTCCAGCCGCGAGAACAGCTCGGCCGGCGTGCCGGTGGCGCGGACGCGGCCGGCCTCCATCAGCACCAGGTGATCGGCCAGGCGGGCGGCTTCGTCCAGCGCGTGCGTCACGTAGACAACGGGGACGCCGGCCTGGGCGTTGAGTTTTTCAAGGAAGGGCAGCACCTCCGCCTTGCGCGCGGTGTCCAGCGCCGAGAGTGGCTCGTCCATCAGCAGCAGGCGCGGGCTGGTCAGCAGCGCGCGGGCGATGGCCACGCGCTGGCGCTCGCCGCCGGAG
>DXIO01000062.1 GCA_019112875.1 Candidatus Aquabacterium excrementipullorum | reverse complement strand
CATCCCCCGAATCCGTCCTGGCCGATGCCCCGACCGCTGCTGGCCCGGCCCCGGGCGATGCCGCGCAGGCCTCGGCAGATGTGGCCACAGCCCAGGCGGCTCAGTCTGTCTCCCCCTTGCCATCAGCCGTGCCTCAAGGCGTTTCGGCCTTGCCGCCACCTGCCCAATCCCTGGTCTCGGCGTTCACACTGCCCAGCCCGCCAGCGCTGGATTTCCAGATCGGTGTCAATGCCAAGCCGCCCGGCGATGCGCCCACCAGCGGGCCTCTGGCGCCGCAACTGCTCGAACGCCTCAACCTGGATTTGAACGACGGTGGCCGCCTGACCCTGCCGTTACAGCCAGTTCCGAGCCTGCAGGGTGGCACTTTGCCAACACGGATCCCGTTCAATGGTCAATCCGTGGAGGAATCCCGTTCGGCCCTGGTTGATTCTCCCGTCGTTCAGGGCTCAGGTGTGGCATTGTCGCTGGGGGCAGTCTGGTGGACTGCGCGGGCTGCCGGCCTGATGACCAGCATGATGGTCACCGTGCCGGCCTGGCGCACCATCGACCCCATGCCGGTGATGGGTGGATCGGTGCCGCCCGAAGCCGGTGGTGGCGAAGCGAACAATGGTGGCCAGGTCACCGACGAGCAAAGTGCCGTGGAGGCGCAGGCGGCCGACATGTTCAGCTCCGTCAATGTGTTGCAGGGCGAGACGGAAGGGATTGGATGAAGCTCAAGGACAGGTTCCGGCGCTGGTCGCTCAGCCCGACCGCGCGCATCAGCATGGGGCTGGTGTCGCTGCTGGTGGGGCTGTTGATGGTGCTGGACCTGGTGTTCAAGCTGCTGCCCGACCAGCGCACCATGACGCAGACCGTGCGCGAGCAGGTCGCTGTGCATCTGGCTCTGCAGGTCAAGCGCATGCTGCGCGAGCCGCAGCTGCTGCCCATGATCCAGCCCATGTTCACCGACCTGGTCGAGCATTCGCCCGATGTGCAGACCGTGGCCATCCGCCGCGACGACGGCACCCTGGTCGTGGCCACGGCTGAGCACGAGAAGCACTGGCAGCCGCCCTCCATGGGCCTGTCCACCATCAGCAGCGTGGTCGTGCCGCTGAACACCAACAACGGCCGCTGGGGCCAGCTCGAGGTCGGCTTCGATTCGCCCTGGCCCAAGACCGTCGCCGGCTGGCTGATGCAGCCCACCGTGCAGCTGGTGGCCATCCTCAGCACCGTCAGCTTCATCGCTTTCTACCTGTACCTGCGGCGTGTGCTGCAGCACCTGGATCCCTCCAAGGCCATCCCCGAGCGCGTTCGCGTGGCCTTCGACACCTTGACCGAAGGCCTGCTGGTGCTCGATCTGGACGGCCAGATCCTGCTGGCCAATTCCGCCTTCCGCAGCTTCCACCCGCAAGCCAGCGCCGTGCTGCTGGGCCGCTCGATCGACCAGATGGAGTGGCTGATCCAAGGGCTGCGCGACGAATCCGACATCCCGCCCTGGAAGCGCGTGCTGCAGCTGAGCGAGCCCATCCTGGGCGTGCACGTGGACCTGACCGACACCGGTGGCGAGCCGCGCCGAGCGCTGCTCAATTGCGCCGCCATCCGCGATGCCACCGGCAACGCCCGCGGTTGCTTGGTCACACTGGACGACATCACTGCGCTGGACCGCGCCAACGCCAAGCTGCGCGCCGCCCTGGGAGAGCTGGAAACCTCGCGCGACCAGATCCAGAAGCAGAACGAAGAGCTGACGATGCTGGCCAATTGCGACCCGATGACGGGCTGCTTCAACCGCCGCGCCTTCTTCGCGCGGGCCGAGGTGTTGATGGCGCATGCGGAGTCCACGGGCGAGCCGCTGACCTGCTTCATGACCGACATCGACAAGTTCAAGAACTTCAACGACACCTACGGCCACGCCGTGGGCGACCTGGTGATCCAGCAGGTCTCGCGCCTGCTCAAGCGTGCCATGCGCACACAGGATGTGCTGTGCCGCTTCGGTGGCGAAGAGTTCTGCGTGCTGCTGCCAGGCTTTACGCTGGACCAGGCCGCCGACGTGGCCGAGGCCATCCGTTATGCGATCGAGACAGAAGCGGGGCCTTCCGTGGATGCGGTGCCCAACCTGCGCATCACCTCCAGCTTTGGCGTGTCGCAGTTGGGCGTGGGCGAGACCAAGACCCTGCTGCAGCTCATCGAGCGCGCCGACCAGGGACTCTATGCCGCCAAGGAAGGTGGGCGCAACCAGGTGCAGTCACTGGACTGGAAAGTGCTGCACACCGTCGCCTGAAGCATTCGACCGATCGGGCCAGCCAGCCGTCGCTCAAGTCCGCCAGATGCGGGGCGGGGCAGGTGGCAGATCCCAGGCCAGTGGACGCCACCGCGCCCAGATGCCCGTGAGCACGCGCATCAGCGGCTCCACCCTGTCCGCCAGCACGCGCACCACCACGACGGGCTCATGGGGGCTGGTGGCGCCAGCGCGCACCATGCCCAGCGACAGATCGATCTCGCCGATGGCTTCACGGGCGGTGTCCAGCAAGGCTTCACGCCGTTCGCGCGCCAGGGCCTGCCCAGCGGCAAACCACAGCGTGCCCATCACCCGGTGACCGGCCCAGCCCAGGGGGCTGTCCAGCAGCAGCCGGTCTGTGCTGCGCACCGTGCCTTGCTCCAGCCACACACCGGGCAGCTCGATGCGCTGCGTGTAAAAGCCCGTGCCGCTCGGGTCGTTGTCGAACGCCTCGGAGGCTGCCGGCAGGCCCAGGGCCAGCACGTCCCAGCCCATCATCTCTGCGCCCGGTGCCAGCTCGAAGCGCATCTCGTTGCGGGCGCGGCAGGTGCGGTAGGCGATGGTTTCCAGCGGCAGCCATTCCAGCCGCGCGCCCTCGGCCACGCGTGCCGTCAGCGATTGCAAGGCCTCGGGGCCGGCGCTCTTGTAGAAGCGAGTGGCGCCTGGCGTGGTGACCAGGGCGTGGCTGCCCGCCTGCAGCGTGGCGCGCACGTCCAGCACATCCCCGCCGACAATGCCGCCAGGCGGATGCACCAGCACGTGGTGGCAGATGCCGGGGCCTTCGGGATAGAGCCGTTGCAGCACACGCAAAGGGCCGTCGTGCCGATCGTGGGCGGTGGTGCGTTCGCCGTCGCGGCGGTAATCCAGTGTCAGGTGGCCGTGCCAGCTCATCGGGGCCTGGGCGTCGTGGGTGACGCGGTTGTGGTGGGACTGCGGCTGTCAGTGTAAAGGCCGTCAAGGGCGCCGCATGCCCCACCGCGGTGCTCCGGCATGGCCCGCGCCGCCTGGACAGTCGGCACGAAGCTTGCGACAATCCCGGCGCGGAGTAGAAGCGTTCAAGCAGCCCAGTCGTTCAAGCGACCCTCGGGCCCGGCCAGGAAATTGCTCCCTCGTGTTCAACCGCGGCGCCACCCTTGCGGCGCTTCAACGAGGAGCCTGCTCATGCTCACCACCCAACAGCCCATCTTCCGGCGTTTCTGGCACGCCGTGATGCCGCTCAGCCAATTGGCCGACGGCCCCCAGCCCTTCACACTGCTCGGCGAGAGCATCGTCCTGTTCCTTGATGAACACGGCGAGCCTGCCGCCCTGAAAGACCGGTGCTGCCACCGCACGGCCAAGCTCTCCAAGGGCTGGTGCAACAAGGGCCGCCTGCAATGCGGCTACCACGGCTGGGTCTATGACCGCACGGGCCGCGTCGTCGAGATTCCCCAGTACGAAGAAGGCCGCCGCATCCTGCCGGACTTCAAGACCCCCGCCTACCACTGCGTCGCCCGCTACGGCTACGCGTGGGTGGCGCTCGAAGACCCGGTCGCCGACATCCCGCAGATCCCCGAGTTCGAAGCCCCCGGCTGGCGCACCATCTTCCAGTTCTACGAGCGCTGGGAAACCAGCCCGCTGCGCGCGCTGGAGAACTCCTTCGACAACTCGCACTTCAGCTTCGTGCACCGCGCCACCTTCGGCGTGGCCGCGCAACCCAAGCCCAGCAAGTACGAGCTGGTCGAGAACGACACCGGCTTCTACGCCGAAACCGTGATCGACGCGGCCAACCCGCCGCAGTACCAGCGCGTCAGCGGCGTGAGCGACCCGATCACCACGCGCCACATGCGCAACGCCTACTTCCAGCCCTTCTCGCGCCGGCTGGACATCGAATACCCGGGCGGCGTGCGCCACATCATCATCAACTGCTTCACGCCCGTCGACGACGGCTCGATCCAGCTGTGCCAATGGCTGTTCCGCAACGACACGGAAGAGGACTGCCCGGCCCAGTTGTTGATCGATTTCGACGAGGTCATCACGCGCGAGGACAAGGACATCCTCGAATCCACCGACCCGGATGCGCTGGTGGACGTGCGCCGTCGCGGCATCGAGTTCTCGATGGACAGCGACCGCCCCGGCATGCTGATCCGCAAGAAGCTGATGGCCCTGCTGGCGCAGCACGGCGAGGCCGAGGTGCACCGTGGCTTGCCCGGCGTGAAGATCATGCTCAGCCGCGAAGGCGCAGGCCCCAGCTGTGGCGCGGCCTGTGACACCGGCCCAACGCTCACCACGACAGGGGCAACGGCCGAAGCAGCCTGAGCGGGATTTTTGCCCGCTTTACCAGGCGTTTCTGCGCTTGCGCGCCTGGCGCGCTCTGCATACTGTGCCCCCATGGCAAGCACCTTCGGGCTCGGTGAGACATGAGCGCGTCTGGCGGACGAGGCCCAGGCCCCGAACTGGACGAGGACATCACGCGCGTGATCGGCACGCCGCGTGGGCCTTCGGCCGCGCCCGTGACGTCGCCCATATCGCCCGACGACGATCCCGAAAAAACCATCGTCAAGGCCCCGACCATCCCACGGTCGGTGGCTCATCCGGCGCAGCCCTTGCACCCGACACCCGCGGCATCCATGGCGCCGCTGGCCAACCAGCCTCCGGCCCGCACCGTGCCCGTGCCGCCGCCAACGGCCTTGCGCCCCTTCAAACCCAAGACCGGTACGGCGCTGGCGCTGCCGGCGGGTTTCCGCCTGCACGAATACCGCATCGACCGCGTGCTGGGGCAGGGCGGTTTCGGCATCACCTACCTGGCCACCGACGTCAACCTCAACACCAAGGTCGCCATCAAGGAGTACCTACCCGAGGACATTGCCTTCCGCAGCTCGGGCCAGACCGTGTCCGCGCACTCCTCGCGCTTTCGCGACCGCTACCGCAGCGGCCTGGACAGCTTTCTGGTCGAAGGCCGCACGCTCGCTACTTTCCGCCACCCCAACATCGTGCGCGTGGCGCGCTTCTTCGAGGCGCACCAGACCGCCTACATGGTGCTGGAGTACGAGCGCGGCAGCCCCTTCAAGACCTGGTGGCCCGAGCACACCCAGATCGGCGAGAAGGAACTGATGGGCCTGATCCAGCCGCTGCTGGACGGCCTGTCCGTGGTGCATGGCATGGGTTTCCTGCACCGGGACATCAAGCCCGACAACATCCAGGTGCGCCGCCGCGATGGCAGCCTGGTGCTGCTCGATTTCGGCTCGGCCCGTCAGGCCGTGAGCACTGGCACGCAAGATGACGTGGCCGTGACCCCCGGCTACGCCCCGGTCGAACAGTACGAGGATGGCGAGCAAGGTCCGTGGACCGACATCTACGCCATGGGCGCCACCCTGTACTGGACGGTCACCGGCAAAAAACCACCCGACGCGATGGACCGCGCCATGGCCGCCGGCCGCCCGGGCGGTGCCGATCCGCTGGTGCCGGCATTGACCGCCGCCCAGGGCCGCTACAGCGAGTCCTTCCTCAAGGCCATCGACTGGGCCCTGGCCCTGAACGCGGTCGATCGCCCGCAGGACATCGCCCAGTGGCGCGTGGCCCTGTTCGCCTCGCATGCCGCCAGCCTGGGCCTGCAAGAGGCTCTGCGCGCCGGCGACGAGGCCGATCCCGCCGATCACACCCTGCACCACCACCTGGCCTTGCGCTCGGCCCCCCGCCGCATCGCCTTCGGCCTGTGGCGCTGGGCCCGCCGCGTGGTGCGACCCGGCTCCTGGCCCATGGCCGTCAAGATGTCGCTGGCCATGGTGCTGGCCGCCTTGCTGCCCATGCTGATCACCGGCTACTACAACTTGCAAGGCAGCCTGGCCGCCGTGTCCGATGGCGAGCTGCGCAACCTGCAGCAATTGGCGCGCAGCACCGCCGGCCGCGTCGCCCAGCTCATCGGCGACAGCCAGAACCTGGCGCGCACCCTGGGCACCGACGAGGCCTTCGTGCAGTTCCTGGCCCACCCGGATGAGACGGGGGCTGAGGCCATGCGCCTCAAGCTCGAGCGCCTGGTCAAGTCCAACCCCGACATCGGGTTGATGATGCTGATGGACACGAAAGGCACGGCCATCGTGTCCAGCGACCCGAAAGTCACCGGCAAGAACTTCGCCTTCCGCGAATACTTCCGCGAAGCGATGAAGGGCCATCCGCACGTCACCGGCATCGTCGTGGGCGCGGCCACCGGCGCGGCGGGCATGTTCTACGCCCACCCCGTGTTCGGCGACGACTACCAGGTGGTGGGCGCCGTGGTGCTGCGCATCCGCTCGGCCTCGTTCGACGGCATCCTGGACCAGGTGGGCAGCGGCTCGCAACTCACGCCTTTCATGGTCGATGGCGATGGGGTCGTGATCCACCATCCGAACGAGCGCGTCCTCTACAGCAGTCTGGACCGCCTGCCCCAGGCCACGCTGGACAAGATCCGCGCCGACCAGCGCTTCAAGCGCGACAGCATCGCCTCGCTGGGCATGCCCGACCTGGCCCGCGCCGTGGTGGGCGCGAAGGAGCAGGGCCACGTCACCTACCGCTCTACCATCACCCGCACCGAGGAAATCGCCGGCTTCGCGCCCGTGGTGGGGCAGGACTGGGTGGTGGGCGTGGCCGAACCGCGTTCGGCCTTCGAGGCGCCCTTGAACAAGCTGTTCACCCAGCTGCTGTGGAGCGTGCTGCTGATCGGCCTGCTGTTCACCGGCCTGGCGCTGACGTTCGCCCGCAGCATCGTACGGCCCATCAGGGCGCTGACGGGTGCGGCCGATGCGCTCAAGCGCGGCGACTACGCCGGCGCCAGCCTCCGGGTGCGCAACCGCGACGAGATCGGCCAGTTGGCCCGTACCTTCAACGTGCTGATCGACGTGTTGCGCCAGCGCGAACGCGAGCGCGACCGTTCCTCGAAATGAGGCGCTGATCAGATCAGGTCAAGCTGGGGCGATCCGGCAACGCGTTCGCAACGCACGGCATCACCCACACGGATCACGCCCCCCCGCAGCACCCGTGCATTGAGCCCACCATGGCCACGCATGGCGTTGTAGCCTCCCGGCCCCAGCAGCTCCTCCATGCGCGAGCAGGGATCGCACGGCCCGGTGATCTCCAGCACCACCTCCTCACCCAGGCGCAGCACCATCGGTTCGTCGCGGAACAGCGCCCGGGCGGCCAGCAGGTTCAGTCCGGACACCACCAGGTTGCGCCGCAGCAGGGCGGCATCCACCGACGTCCGGCCCACGAACGCGGCGATGGCGGGCAGGTGCTCGGCCTGGATCAGCGTGACCTGCCGCTTGCTACCGCCGGGACGCCAGGGCACGCGCGTGGCGGCGCGGTCGCCTTCCAGCCCGCGGTCCACCAGCGCGAGCACCTGTTCGGCGGTAATGACCGGCTGGCGCCGTTCGGGCCGCAGGTGGATCGCCTCGAGCTTGCCGGGGCGGGGGAACTGCTGCACCAGCCAGTGCAGATCCTGTGGGTTGGGCATGCTGGGTTTGGTCGTCAAGATGATGATGATGCGCAGGCGTGGCAGGGAGCGACAATACCGCATGAGCCCTACCCATGACACCGCCATCGACCGCACCCGCGACTGGCTGGTCCGCGCCGTCATCGGCCTGAACCTGTGCCCCTTCGCCAAGGCCGTGCACGTCAAGGAACAGATCCGCTATGCCGTCACGGATGCCGACACGCCCGAAGCCCTGGCCGAGGCCCTGCGGGATGAACTGGCCCTGCTGCGCGATGCCGACGCCGAGCAGATCGACACGACCCTGCTGATCCACCCGAACGTGCTGGGTGATTTCCTGGACTACAACGATTTCCTGGACGTGGCCGACGCGCTGATCGAGGAGATGGACCTCGAAGGCGAGATCCAGGTGGCGAGCTTCCACCCCGATTACCAGTTCGCCGGCACCGATCCGGACGACATCGAGAACTACAGCAACCGCTCGCCTTACCCAACCCTGCACCTGCTGCGCGAAAGCAGCATCGACCGCGCGGTGGAGGCCTTTCCCGAGGCCGCCGACATCTTCGAGGGCAACATCGAGACGCTGCAGCGCCTGGGCCACGAAGGCTGGCGCAAGCTGTTCACGACCGGGTGAATCAGGCTGCGGGCGCGTCCGGGTCGTCCAGTTGGACACCCAATTCGACGGCGAGCCGGCTGACGAGCGATCGCAGCGCGAGCACCTCATCAGCCAGGCGCTGCTGCTCGGCCTTCACGGCCGCCAGTTCCTGCGCCAAAGAGGCGTCACTGGCCTGATGCATGGAAGAGGAGGGCGATGATGCCGCCGCCGGCAACTCGGGCGCGCCGCACAGCAGATGCGCCCAGCGCGGCTCGCGCTCGCCCGGCCCACGCGGCAGCTTGACCACGCGCGCAGGTGCCTTGGTCGACAGCTCATCCAGGAAGCCATCCACCGACGACAAATCCGCGAACTTGTGCAGGCGCTCGGTGTGCAGGCGCAGCTC
Source organism: Candidatus Aquabacterium excrementipullorum (assembly GCA_019112875.1). Classification (GTDB taxonomy): domain Bacteria; phylum Pseudomonadota; class Gammaproteobacteria; order Burkholderiales; family Burkholderiaceae_C; genus Aquabacterium; species Aquabacterium excrementipullorum. Next base: position 6,979 of record DXIO01000062.1, on the reverse strand, counting down.
GGCCGAGGTCTGCGGCCCGCGCAACATCAGCAGGGTCAGCAGCGCCACCGACTGGCTGGGCACGCCCAGGCCGCGCGCCGCGTTGTGGTCGAAGCGCACCACCCGGTTGCCGCTGACCTCGTTGACCAGGCTCAGCTCCTTCAGACCGTTGATGGCCTGCAGCACATCCGCTTCGCTGAGCTGCATCACCGGGTCGCGCGCGGTCTTCTGGTTGCAGCCCAGCGTGAGCGCGTTCAGCGACAAGGGGTAGCTGTCCGGCACGGTGTGCTGCTTTTCGACGAGCACGGCCAGCACGCGGGCCTCGGTGGAAGAAAGCGGACGGGCGGTCAAGCGGGGCTCCTGGCGCAGGGATGATCGATCAAGCGGGCGCTGACCTTATCACGCCCGACACGCGCCAGGGTACCCCGGCCGTCACAGCGCGAACGACAAGGTCGGCGCGAAGATGGCGATGGTGATGGCCAGGCCGACACCCCACACCAGCGAGCGCAGGGCGCCCTGGTTGGCCAGGTAGATGGCGATGTAGACCAGGCGCGTCACGATGAAGGCGATGGCCAGCGTGTCGGTGCGGCCCTGGTCCAGGCCGGCCTGCTGGGCGGCCAGCACGGCGAACACGAACAGGGGCAGGGCTTCGAAGCCATTGCTGTGGGCGGCGGCGGCGCGGGCCTTCCAGCCTTCCTGCTTGGACGCCCACTCGCGGGGCTTGCGGTTGTCATAGCCGCCCTCGCGGACCTTCTTGCCGGCGGTGCTGAACTTGGCCAGGCCCATGGTCAGCACGGGCAGCACGGCGGCCACCAGCACGCAGGTGTTTGCAATCGTCATCGTTGTCTCCAGTCGGGGTTGTTTGTGAAAGCCGCGCCATTCTATTTTTTGACAACGAGCAATGTCAAATGGTGCGGGCGCCACAGCGTCCTGACCGTCCTGGCTGCGCGGCGTTTCAATCGATGAAGTGGGGTCATTGCGACCCTGGTGCCCTACATCCGCCGACGCGGACCCCTCCGGCGGCACACGGGCGGCTGTGCGGAATTTGGCCGTGGGGATGCACAAGCCTACACTGGCCGTTGGCCCGCAGCGGTACAAGAGGTATTGCCCATGAAAATCGATTTCGTTTCCGATGTGTCCTGCCCGTGGTGCGCCATCGGCCTGAAAGCGCTGGAGGAGGCGATCGAGCGCATCGGCCCCTCGGTGTCGGTGGAGATCCATTTCCAGCCCTTCGAGCTCAACCCCGACATGCCCGCTGGCGGTCAGGACATCACCGAACACCTGGTACAGAAGTACGGCATCACGCCGGAGCAGGCCGACAGCAACCGGGAGGGCATCCGCCAGCGTGGACGACAGGTGGGATTCGACTTCAACATGGAACGCCGAGGCCGCATCTACAACACCTTCGATGCCCACCGCCTGCTGCACTGGGCGGGGCTGCAGGGCCGCCAACGGGAACTCAAGCACGCATTGTTCGAGACCTATTTCACCGAGGGCATGGACCCCAGCGACCATGGTGTGCTGACGGCGCTGGCGGTCAAGGTCGGGCTGAATCAGTCTGACGTGCGCGAACTGCTGGCGGGTGATGCGTTTGCGCAGCAGGTGCGCGAGCATGAACGCTTCTACGCAGAGCAGGGCATCCGGTCCGTGCCGTCCGTCATCATCAATGACCGGCACCTGATCCAGGGTGGGCAGCCTGTCGAATTGTTCGAACAGGCCTTGCGCCAAATCGTGGCCGAAGGGTGAAGCCGGTCAAGCGGGAAGCCTCGGTCAGCGCTCGTCCAGCAGGCCTTTCAGCGCGGCAAGATCCTTGCGCACCCAGTCCGCATCGCCGTCGAACTGCGTGTCGCTCACGCCTGGTTGTCGCAGCAGGGTGAACAGCAGGACGCAAGCACTGCCACCGGCATCGCGCACCAGGCGCATGGGGTTGTAGCTTTGCCCCCCATCGGGCAGTTCGACGGTGTGGTCCAGCACGCCCAACTCATTGCGCGGTTCGAAGCGGATGGCCACGCGGCCCAACGGTCCTTCGGCGATCCAGCGACCGTCTTCTTGCGTCAGGGTGTCGCCCAGGCCGGAGGCCCAGCGCGGCATGTTGGCCGGGTCCGAGAGGAAGGCGTAGGCCTTGTCCCAGGGACAGTCCAGCGATACCCCCAGGGTGATCGAGTCGGTCAGTGTCGGGTGTTGAGCCATGGACAGCCCCGGCAAGTGACGTGCCCGGGCGGTCGATGGCTCGGTGGATGGCGGATCAATGCGCCTTGAAGCGCGACTGCGGCACCGTCTTGAGGTCGCCGCCCAGGCCGCCGATGTAGGCGGCCAACTGTTTCAGTTCGGCGTGCGTGAACATCTTGGCCTGGGTGGCCATGATGGCGTTGCTGCGGCCGATTTGCGGGTTCTTGTCCGTCTGGTAGGACTTCAGCGACACGTAGACGTAGTCGCTGTACTGGCCGGCCAGCTTGGGGTAGCTGGCGTCGATCGGCTTGTTGAGGTTCTCGCCGTGGCAGGAGATGCAGTTGCCGCGCTTGAGCAGGGCATCGACCTCGGCGCTGGCGGTGGACACCTTCGCGGGCGTGGCTGGCAGGTTCTTGCCATCGGCCTCGTAGTAGGCGCCGATGTCGGCCATGTCCTGCTCGGTGAGCGAGGCGGCGATGCCCTTCATCGTCGGGTGCTTGCGGTCGCCCTTTTGATAGGCCTGCAGGGCCGAGACGATGTACTTGGCGCTCTGGCCGGAAATCTTAGGAACCTTGTGGACTTCCGGAAAGCTGGCCTGGTAGCCCGGAATGCCGTGGCAGCCGATGCACATGGCCACCTTTTTCTGCGCCGTGGCCGGATCTCCGGGCTTGACGTCCTGCGCCTGGGCGGTGGCGGTCAGGAAGGTGATGGACAGCAGGCCGGCAAGGGCGATGGGCGAACGCAGTGCTTTCATGACTCGGGCAATGGGGATTTTGCGTTAAGAGAAATACACGAAGCTCGGGGCATTATAGGGAGGCCCCTATACTGCGGCTCAGTATCTTCCCCACTGAGCTGGACCATGAAATTCCAAGGCACCGACCAATATGTGGCCACCGACGACCTGAAACTGGCCGTCAACGCTGCCCTTTCCCTCAAGCGCCCGCTGCTGGTCAAGGGCGAACCGGGCACGGGCAAGACGATGCTGGCCGAAGAGGTTTCCGAGGCGCTGGGCCTGCCGCTGTTGCAATGGCACATCAAGTCCACGACCAAGGCGCAGCAGGGCCTTTATGAATACGACGCCGTCAGCCGCCTGCGCGACAGCCAGCTGGGCGACGAGCGCGTCAAGGACATTCACAACTACATCGTCAAGGGCGTGCTGTGGCAGGCCTTCGAGGCCGACCAGCCCGTGGCCCTGCTGATCGACGAGATCGACAAGGCCGACATCGAATTCCCGAACGACCTGCTGCGCGAGATCGACCGGATGGAGTTCTACGTCTACGAGACGCGCCAACTGGTCAAGGCCAAGCACCGTCCGCTGGTGATCATCACCTCGAACAACGAGAAGGATCTGCCCGACGCCTTCCTGCGCCGCTGCTTCTTCCACTACATCCGCTTCCCTGATGCGGACACGATGAAGCAGATCGTCGAGGTGCACTTCCCGGGCATCAAGCAGGAGCTGCTGTCGGCCGCGATGAAGCAGTTCTACGAGGTGCGCAACCTGCCGGGCCTGAAAAAGAAGCCCAGCACCTCCGAGCTGATCGACTGGATCAAGCTGCTGGTGGCCGAAGACATCCCCCTGTCGGCGCTGCAGAGCAAGGACGACAAGGTCGCGATCCCGCCGCTGGTGGGCGCGCTGCTCAAGAACGAGCAGGACCTGACCTTGTTCGAGAAGCTGATCTTCATGGCGCGCAACCACCGCTGATTTTCACCGCCGAGCGGTGGCGGGTGATCAGGCCACGTTGAGGAAGCGCGCCGCCACCACCCGGTTGCGGCCGTCAGCCTTGGCCTGGTAGAGGGCCTGGTCGGCGCGCTGGATGATGGCGTCCAGCGATTCGTCCGGGTTGTCGGCGGTGGCCAGGCCGGTGCTGATGGTCACTGAGATCACCTCGTCGTTCCAGGGGATCGACACCAGGTTGATGGCCTCGCGCAGGCGCTCAGCGGCCTGCAGGGCGCCTTCGTGCAGAGTGTGAGGGAGCAGCACGCAGAATTCCTCGCCACCGAAGCGGGCCACGCGGTCCACCTCGCGGGCATGGGCCTGCAGGGTCTGGGCCACCGCGCACAGCACGGCGTCGCCGGCGGCATGGCCCAGGCGGTCGTTGATGCGCTTGAAGTGGTCGATGTCGACCATCAGCAGCGAGAAGTGCTCGTTGAAGCGCTGCAGGCGCTGGGCCTCGCGGGACAGCAGGTGCTCGATGGCACGGCGGTTGAGCAGGCCGGTGAGCGAATCGTGGTGCGAGAGGTGCTCCAGCCGGCTGACCAGCCGCATGATCACCATGTAGCCCGCCAGGAAGGAAGCCATGATGGACATCGTCACATGGGCGAACACGAAGCTGAAGAGCGCGGTGTCCGCCGGCAGCAGGTGCCAGGCGCCCAGCAGCGGCGGTATGGGCAGGGTGAGCGCGGTGGCGCCGAAGATGAACCCGGCAGTGCTCAGCAGCACCGAATGCGCGCGGGCCACGCCCCGGCCGAACTCATGCGCCAGCGGCTTGTGGTTGTCGTACGCGGTGCGCCACAGCAGCAAGGCGATGAACAGCGAGCTGACGCTTTCGCCCAGGGTGATCCAGCCCATGGGCAGGCACAACAGCAGGTTGAAACCCACCACGGCAACGCCCAGCATCACATGCGACACATCCGTATGGGGCAGGCGCAGGAAGCTCTGCAGGCCCCGGCGCATGGAGATCAGGCCCAGCATCACCAGCACATTGGCCAGCAGGATGTGGCTGGTCAGCGAGAGCATGGGTTGCAGCGGCAGCAGCGACAGGGCCACCCCGTTGGCCAGGGCGGCGATCATCCAGTGCGAGGCGGCGCGGCGGGACAGGCCGAGCCAGTTGGCGGCCATCCACCACATCAAGGTCACCAGACCGTGCACCAGCAGCACACAGGCCAGCAAGACAGCGTTGACATCCATGCTTCACCCCAGTCGGCGCATGACCCAAAACCCCACACGCTGACGCCCGCGTGTGCGGCCAGGCCGACAACACGACACAATAGACATCAGTTCGCAGGACTGCATATGCTCATCGACTTCTTTTTCGCGTTGCGCTCCGCGCGGCTGCCAGTCACCATTCCAGAGTACCTGGGGCTGCTCGAGGCGATCAAGGCCGGGCTCATCGGTCCGTCCATGGATGAGTTCTACCACCTCGCCCGCATGTCGTTGGTCAAGAACGAAGCGCACTTTGACAAATTTGACCGCGCGTTTTCCACCTATTTCGGGGGGAAAATCGCCGCCGTCGACCTGACCAAGGACATACCCTTAGAGTGGTTGCGCAAGCAATTCGAGCGCGAACTGAGCGCCGAAGAGCGTGCCGCGATCGAGGCCATGGGCTGGGACAAGCTCATGGACCGCATCAAGGAACTGCTCGAAGAGCAGAAGGAACGGCACGAGGGCGGCAACAAGTGGATCGGTACCGGCGGCACCTCGCCGTTCGGTGCGCATGGCTACAACCCGCAAGGCATCCGCATCGGCCAGGAGAAGTCGCGCAACCGCAGCGCCGTCAAAGTTTGGGACAAGCGCGAGTTCAAGGACTACGACGACAGCGTCGAGCTCAACACCCGCAGCATCAAGGTGGCGCTGCGCCGCCTGCGCAAGTTCGCGCGTCAGGGCGCGGCCGAAGAGCTGGCGCTGGATGACACCATCCACGCCACGGCGGCGGCCGGCGGCATGCTGGACATCAAGATGGTGCCCGAGCGGCACAACACCGTGAAGGTGCTGCTGCTGATGGACGTGGGCGGCACGATGGACGACCACATCCACCGGGTGGAGGAGATGTTCTCGGCGGCCAAGTCCGAGTTCAAGCACCTCGATTTCTACTACTTCCACAACTGCGTCTACGACTTCATGTGGAAGAACAACCACCGGCGCTTCTCGGAGAAGATCCCCACCTGGGACATCATCCGCAAGTACAACAAGGACTACAAGCTGATCTTCGTGGGTGACGCGACGATGAGCCCCTACGAGATTCTGCAGCCCGGCGGCAGCGTGGAATACAACAACGAGGAGCCCGGGGCCGAATGGGTGCAGCGCCTGACGCACGCCTTTCCGCACCATGCCTGGATCAATCCCGAGCCTGCTGGTGTATGGCAGTACCGCCAGAGCATCGGGATCATGCAGCAGCTGATCGGCAACCGCATGTTCCCCATGAGCCTGCAGGGCCTGGAAGCGGCCATGCGCCTGTTGAGCAAATAAAACGATGGAATGCAGCGTGAGCATGGGGCCGCCAGCCAGCGGCATGGGAGCAGGATGCTGAGGGCGGTCGGGCGCGCAGGGCGCATGGCAGGGTTGCTGGGCGCGGGCCTGCTGGCGCTGGCGGCGGGGGCGCAGAACGCGTTGACACAGGGGCCGTCCGAGCAGGCGGTGCCCTTGCCAATGGCCGCTTCATCCGCATCAGCATCCGTGGCTTCGTCTGCATCGGCACCCGTGACTGCTACCGGCACGGGGCGGCGGCGTGCGCCACTGGTCTGGACGCTGGAGATCGTGGCGCCCGACCCGCTGGACGACCTGCTGCGCAGTTACCTCGACATCTCGCGCTACCAGGCCCAGGTGGCCGCGGCCGCCAAGAAGGCGGCCAAGGAGGCTGCCGACACCGATGGTGACCGCGGCGATGGGGAGCTGGATGCCGCGCCGGCCTCTCTTCAGGCCACGGCTGCATCGGCGCCGGTGGCGGCCAGCGCACCAGCACCGGCCGCGTCCATTCCCAATCCGCCCGCCGACACGGGCGTGGCCATCAGCCGCAGCGAGCTGCGGCGTCTCGTTGCGGCTGCGCCCGATCAGGCCCGCAGCCTGCTCGAGGCCGAGGGCTATTTCGCTTCGGAAATCAAGGTTTCTCTGTCC